>DASRHX010000838.1:0-13547 GCA_035650295.1 Bryobacteraceae bacterium
ATTCCCGCAATCGAGGACCGTGTCAACCTCCTCTACACCTACGGCGTCTCGCGCGGCTCGCTCGACATCCATCGCTTCGTCGACGCCGCCAGTACGCGCGCCGCTAAACTCTTCGGACTCTTCCCGCGCAAGGGAACCATCGCCGTCGGCACCGACGCTGATCTCGTCGTGTACGACCCCAATCAACGCTCCACCATTTCCGTCCGCACGCACCACGTCAACAGCGACTACAACGGCTTCGAGGGCATGGAAATCGACGGCCGCCCCTCGCTCGTCACCGTGCGTGGCAAAGTCCAGGTGCGCGACTGCCAGTTCATCGGCGACAAAACCCTTGGCCGCATGCTACGCCGCGAACCCACCTGGCACTAACCATCATGAGCCTCAATCCTCAGCGAACCATCGCAGAACTAAAGGAACTCCGCAAGCTCACCGAAGACGCCAATGGCGCGCAGCGTGTTGCCTGGACCGACATATGGCTACGCGCCCGCGAATGGTTCGTCTCCAAGCTCGGCGATCTCCCCGTGGAGCGCCACCTCGATGCCGCCGGCAACCACTGGGTCACCCTTGCCGGCGAATCCCCACGCGCGCTTCTCCTCGGCGGCCATCTCGACTCCGTCCCCAACGGCGGCTGGCTGGATGGCTGCCTCGGCGTCATGGCCAGCCTCGAAATCCTGCGCCGCTTCGCCGCCCAATACAACAACCGCCCGCCCATCACGATCCGCCTCGTCGATTTCGCCGACGAAGAAGGCGCCCGCTTCGGCCGCAGCCTTCTCGGCTCCTCCGCGTTCAGTGGTACCGCATCTATCGAAGCCGACCGCAAACGCGCCGACAAAGACGGCATCCTCCTGGAAGACGCCCTCCGCCTGTGCGGCGTCGAGATCGATGACTTCCCTAAGGCAACCGTCGAGCAGCGCAATGCTGCCGCCTATCTCGAACTCCATATCGAACAAGGTCCTGTTCTCGAAAGCAAAGGCCTACCTCTTGGCGTGGTCACCGGTACCAAAGGTGTCGAACGCCACGCAATTACTTTCCAAGGCCAGGAAGCGCATTCCGGTTCCACGCCCATGAACGCCCGCCGTGACGCTCTCGCCGCCGCAGCGAAGCTCGCGCTCGAAATCCGCCCCATCGCCCGCAAACATCCGGACGCCGTCTGCACAATGGGTAGCCTCAAGACCTTCCCCGGCATTGTCACTGCCGTCGTTGGCCGTTGCGAAACCACGCTGGACCAGCGCGACCTCAACGCCGCCGTGCTCGCCGAAATGTACCAGGCCGCCCGCGCCGCGAGCGAACGTTATGCCGCCGAAGAAGGCTGTACCGTCGAGTGGTCTCGTATCTGGAACATCGAACCCATCCCCTTTCATCCCAACCTGATCGATCTGTGCGGACAGGCTGTTCGTGAGACCACGGGCACATCTCTGCGTCTTCCCTCCGGCCCACTCCATGACGCCGCCGAAGTTGCACGTGCGGGAATTCCTACCGTGATGATGTTCGTCCAATCGTTACGCGGTATCAGCCACAACAAGATTGAAGACACAAGGGAAGAGCACTTGGAAGCCGCGATTGCAGCGCTCGATCGGCTTGCGTCGAAAACCGTCGAATGGATCGAGCAGAAGTAAGTTTTGAACGATTTCAAAGCGGCGAAGGTCCGTCCTCGGGGGATCGATAAACAACCTCACCTTCCACACATAGTGCCATGCATCGCCAGCGCTTGGACAAAGCCGCTGGCGATGCGCGCGGCGTGCGCTTGATCGGCCATGCGGGATTCTTCCGGAAGCACATGGTGTTCCAGCCAGTCGAGCAGTTGCCGTTCGAGGACGCCGATCACCCAAAGTTGCGGAAAGTGGACATGCGTGTCGACAAAACCGGGGAGAACGTGGCCGCCTCGAAGGTCGAGGACGACTGCATCAGGCCTCGCAGCGCGAATCTCAGCGAAGTCGTCGCAGGCAGCGATGCGTCCCCGTTCGATGACAAGGCCACCGTCCATATGGACGGCCAGGGAATCCGGGTCGCGAAACGTATTCGCGGATGGTGTGCAATCTGGTGGAGCGGAGGAGCTCCACTGCGGGCCGCGTGTTCAAGGCTGGACCGCTTCCGCAAGGGGAGCTGCCGCGCGCATCCGAGCGGCCTGCTGCTGCCGGATAGAAAAGAAGATACGCTCAGGCGTGGCCGGGCTATTGAGAGAAACAGGAGCACCGGGCCCGAAAGCGCCTATGGCATCCCGGATCGCTTCGCGCACGGAGATGGCAAGCATCAACGGCGGCTCGCCAACGGCCTTGCTGCCCATAATGACGCCCGGCTCGGCCGCCCTCTGCAGAAAGTTCACGCGGAAATCCGGTGGCATTTCTGACCACGAAGGCAGCTTATAGGTGGAGGCCCCCGCCGTAGCGAGCCTACCCTTGGCGTCCCAAAGAAGCTCCTCAATGGTGAGCCAGCCAAGGCCTTGGATGAAGCCGCCTTCGATTTGGCCGAGGTCGATGACGGGTGCGATCGAATCGCCTACGTCTTCGAGAATATCGGTGCGCAGCAAGCGAAACACCCCAGTGAAGGCATCCACCTCCACTTCGGAAACAGCGGCGGCATAGGCGTAGTAGTAAAAAGGCCGGCCGCGCCCGGTCTTGGGATCATGATGGATCTCGGGCGTGCGGTAGTAACCGTTGGCGGAGAGCGAGGTGCGCTCGCGGTACGCCGCCTCGCACACCCGCGCGAAGGGGAATTCCGCGCCGCACAAGCCGCGGACCACACCTTCCCGGAAGGAAACGTCGGACGGCTCGCATTGCATCATACGTGCGGCGACGCAGCCAAGCCGATCGCGTAACTGTGAGCAGGCGTCGATAACCGCCGCCCCGTTGAGGTCGGTTCCGGCCGAAGCGGCCGTGGCAGATGTATTAGGGACCTTGCCCGTGCTCGTGGGCATGATACGGATGGATGAGGTCGGAACGCCAAGGGTTTTGGCGGCGATATGAAGGATCTTGGTGTTCAGACCCTGGCCCATCTCCGTGCCTCCATGGTTCACTTGCACGCTGCCATCGCGGTAAATCAAGACGAATGCCCCGGCTTGATTGAAAAAAGTTGCGGTGAACGAGATGCCAAACTTAACGGGAGTGATAGCCAGGCCGCGCTTACGATATGGGGAGCCAGCGTTGAAGTGATCGATTTCGCGGCGGCGCTCATCGAAGGAGCTGGACGACTTCAGTTCACTCCAAATGCGAGCGATTCGCGCGGCATCCTTCACCGGTTGATCGTAGTGCGTGCGGTCGCCCTCGCGATAGAAGTTGCACTCGCGAACGTGCTCCGGAGGGAGCCCGAGCCGGCGCGCCGCCTGGTCGAGAATCTCTTCGATCACCAGCATCCCTTGCGGGCCGCCAAAGCCGCGGAAAGCGGTCTGCGAGGTCTTGTGCGTGAGGCAGACGTAGCCGGTGAGGTCGACGTTCGGGATGAAGTAGGCGTTGTCGCAGTGAAAGAGCGAGCGCCACATCACGGGGTCGGAGAGATCCAGGCTCCAGCCTCCGTCGGAGTACAGCTCCGCGCGAATCGCCTCAATGCGGCCATCCCGACGGAAGCCAGCGGCATAGCGTACAAGATAAGGATGGCGCTTACCGCTCAACGCCATGTCGAGCTTGCGCGTCAGACGAACACGCACCGGCCGTCCTGTCTTCCAAGCCCCAAGCGCGGCGATCGCGGCCCAAGGATTCGACTGCACCTCCTTGCCGCCGAAGGCGCCGCCCATACGCAGGCATTCGACGGTGATCCGGCTGCGCGGAATTGCGAGCACGCGCGCAATGACTTCCTGGGCCTCGGAGGGATGCTGCGTAGAGCATTGCACGGCTACACCGCCGGATTCGTCGAGCCAGGCGATGGAGGTGTGCGTTTCCAGGTAGAAGTGCTCCTGTCCGCCGATCAAGAGCTCACCTTCAAAGGAGAGCGCGCTCAATTCCAGGCTGGACGCGTCGCCGCGCAGAATACGATGAGGCCCCGAATGAAAGCTTTGCGCCTGAATCGCGTCTTCAATCGTGAGGATCGCGGGAAGCGGTTCGTACCCAACCTGTACGCGTTCGGCCCCGCGCTGTGCTGCGTCCAACGATTCACCCAGCACCCACGCCACGGCCTGCATATGATGGAACACTTCCTTTGGGAAGAGCGGTTCGTCGTGACGGTTGGCGCCAGAGTCGCCTATTCCCGGCACATCGGCGGTAGTAAGCACGGTGACAACGCCTGGTTCTGACAGCGCGGTGGCGGCATCCAGCGAAGTAACCAGGGCGTGCGCGTGCGGCACGCATACCGGCCAGGCATGAAGCAGATCGGGAAAGCGGCGAAGTAGGTCGTCGGTGTAAAGCGCCCCGCCCGTAACGTGCCCGCGCGCGCTTTCGTGGGGCGCATTATGCATAGGCCACCTGTTGCATCTCAACCCAGAACTTTTCCACCAAGCTTTGCGCGACGGCAAGCCGGTAATCCGCCGAGCCGCGATGGTCGCTGATCGGTTGGAGGCTGCGCGCAACCACGTCCTGCACGCGGTGAACGGCGTCGAGATTCCAAACCCGGCTTGCAGCGCATTCCTCGGCTTCGAACAGACGGAGCGGTGTTGCCGCCACTCCCCCGAACGCAAAACGCGCGAGCGTTACGACACCGCCAGCATCCTCGGAAATGGCGATACCGGCGCTGACAGTGCTGATGTCATCCACGCGGCGCTTGGAGACCTTCAGAAACCGGAGAACCTGGGGGAAAGGTTTTGGAATGGCGATCGCCGTAATCATCTCGGCCGCGCCGAGTGCCGTCTTGCGATAGCCGGTGAAAAAGCCGGCAAGCGGAACCGCGCGCCGTCCCTCCGGGCCCGCGATCTCGACCACCGCATCAAGCGCTAGCAGCAGCGGAGCGGCATCGCCGATGGGCGCCGCGTTAGCGAGGTTGCCGCCGAGCGTTGCGCGGTTCCGAATAGTGGTGGAAGCGAATGGTTCCAGGCACTCACGCAACGCGTTCGGCGCGTCGACCCACTTGCGCCAAAGATCGGTCAGCGGAAGCGCGGCGCCAATACGTACGAAATCGTCGCTCGATTCGAACGTGCGTAGCTCGGGGATCGCCTCCACACTGACAATGTGCGGCCACCGTTTGCCGAGAATGTTCGATTCCACCACAAGATCCGTTCCACCCGCAACGAGTTTGGCCTGCGAATCAGCCTGCAGCACGGCCACGCAATCCTCTACCGCGGCTGGCCGCGAAAATCGGATCGAGGCCGATTTGTAGGACAGGCTTTCGAGTGGCCGCGCCGAACGCGAGAGGCGCTCGCGAAAGGCGCCCGGCAGCGGTGCTCCAAGCGACAACGCGGCAGAGGCGATCGGCCGGTAGCCGGTGCACCGGCAAAGGTTTCCGCTAAGTTCGTGAGGATCGCACGGGCCGCTTCGATCGGGCCGGTATTGCTCCGCAAATAGGCTCATCACAAAACCCGGAGTGCAATAGCCGCATTGAGATCCGCCTGCCGCCGCCATCGCCTCCTGCGCTTCACAGAGTTTGCCGTTCTCCGCAAGAGCTTCGACCGTATAGACCTCATGTCCCGCAGCCATCGGCAGCAACATGAGGCAGCTATTCACCGTGCGGAAGGCGCTCGCCGCTCCATGCGGAGAAACCAGGAGCACGGTGCAAGCGCCGCATTCGCCTTCGGCGCAACCTTCCTTTGCGCCCGTGAGGCCTTCGGCGCGCAGGTAGTCGAGCAACGTCTCGCGCGGTGTACCGATGGAGGTAGACACCTCGCGGCCGTTTAATTGGAATCGTATTGATTCAGAGCTGCCGCCCGCACTCATACCTGTACTTCATCGTAATTCCGCCAGTGGCTGCGTGGTAGCGGCGCAACCCCGACCCTATCTGATAACGCATGCCTCAATTTGTCCGTGCGGCTCGTCCGTAGGCAGGAAGATCTCGTTGCGGTTTTCCAACCCGAGTAGCTCCAGATTTACCGGCAGATAGTGTTTGTTCGGCATCGAAAGGCTGATCTCAGCGATCTCCTCATGCTGCTGCAGCACGGCATCGCCCATTGCATACAGCGTCTGCTGCACCGCCAGGCTGTCGTGCGCCGCGAAGACCTCCACCATCAAACGGCGGCAAGACGCCATCACCGCGTTGTAATCGACTTCCAAGTTGATGTACCGCCACGTTGCCTTAAGCGACGTCGCCAGGATCCTATCCGTAGTCTCCTTGAGCGTCGTGTAACGATCCTTCAGATAGCCGGCGAAGGCGGACTTAGTCGTCTTGAGCAGGATGAGATTGTCGACGCCGGAATGAATCGTTACTCCGTCCCGGCTCACCAGAGCTGACGCGAACCGAACGGGGCGGCCCTGTTCGAAGGCATAGGGATCGAGCCGGTCCCACCGGTGCTCCACAACGTCGATCTGCGCCGAGCATACATGCGCATGCGTGGCGAGGAAATGTTCCCCAGCCGCGCGGGCGAAACCCTCCACCGGATCGAGACTCTGCCCGGCCGCGATTGCGTACACCGTGTTCTTCATCGTGTCCGTGGGAATCACCATGCTATTGTCGCCCGACAAGTAGCATTCTTCGAAGCCGCCTTGCAGCCGCAGGTCCACGGTCAGGTCTGAGAAATCGTGCCGGTTCTCATGGCGGACAATCTTTGCCACGCGAACTCGCGACTTGCCGTAGTTGATGTGCTTCAGCGCGCTCGCCATGAGTGGTCAACTCCCTCGATAAGTGGAATAGCCGTACGGATTCAGCAGCAGCGGCACATGATAATGCTGCGCCGGATGGTCAATGAGAAAGGTGATCGCCACCTCCGGATAGAATCCATCCTGATAGGCCCCAGTGCGAAACCGCAGGCGGTAGTTACCAGGCTCCAGGTCCACTTCGTGAGGCACAAACCGGGCGACACGTCCGTCGGCGTTTGTCTGCTCGTCGCCGAGCGTCGTCCACGCCTCCCCCTCCTGCCGCTCCAGCGTGACGCGCACGCCTGTCGCAGGTTTCCCTCGCGTCGTATCCAATACGTGCGTGCTCACTGTGCTCATATCGCCAACCCGCTCACACGGCGCCGCCCAGATAAAGGAATCGGACGAGCAGCAGCGCCGCAAGAATATAAGCCGTGGGAGAAACGCTCCTGCCCTGCCCCAAAACGACTTTCAGAATCACGTACACGATGATTCCAAACGCAAGTCCGTTGGCGATGCTGAACGTAAGCGGAATTGCGATTAACGTGAGGAACGCCGGCACCGCAACCAGCTCGTCCTCCCAGTCGATCTGGTTGAGCGAGGACATCATCAGCCCCCCGACAATTACCAGCGCCGGCGCAGTCGCCGCCACCGGTACGGCCCCAATCAATGGCGTCACAAGAAGCGCCGCGATGAACAGAACCCCGCAAACGATCGAAACCACGCCCGTGCGCCCCCCTGCTGCGACGCCCGCCGCGCTTTCGATGTAGCTCACCACGGTCGTCGTTCCCACCATCGACCCGGCGATCGTGGCGCAGGCGTCGCTCGTGAGAATGCGGTTGATGCGAGGTAGCCGGCCGTTTTTGTCCATCAGTCCCGCCTTGTGTCCTACGGCCACCAACGTGCCGATGTTGTCGAACAAATCGACGAAAAGGAAGACGAATACGATCTCTAGTAGTCCGACATTGATAGCTCCACGAACATCCAGTTGCAGGAGCGTTGAGGTCATCTCGGCCCAGGTATAGGATTGCGGCTGCCAGTGTACGAGCCCTGCCGCGACTCCCACCGCCGTCGTCGCCAGCATGCCCAACAGAATTGCCGCTCGAACCTTGTACGCCTGCAGCGCCGCGATCAGCAGGATGCCGAACAATGCCAGCGCTGTATTCGGCTCGCGCAGATTGCCCATCGAGACGAAGGTCGCCGGGCTCGATACAACAATCCCCGCATTGCGTAAACCGATGAAGGCAATAAACAGCCCGATGCCGGCGCCGACAGCAGCATATAGGTCCTTCGGGATCGCTTCTACAATCCACTGCCGCACGCCGATCACAGTCAAAAAAAGGAACGAGACGCCCGAAAGAAACACTGCTCCCAGCGCCACCTGCCAGGAAACGCCCATTCCCTTTACAACGGTGTAGGTGAAGTAGGCGTTCAGCCCCATGCCGGGGGCGAGTGCAATCGGATACCGCGCAAAAAATCCCATCAAGAGGCACGCAAATGCTGCCGAAACACACGTTGCAAACAATACGCCCGGCAGCGGCATTCCCGCGTCTTTCAAGATTGAGGGGTTCACCAACACGATATAGGACATCGCTATGAACGTGGTGAGGCCTGCCACAATCTCTGTCCGCCAGTTCGTACTCAGGCGCTGGAACTCGAAATAGTCTTCGAATGGTTTAAGGATTTGCTGAAACAGGGGACCCTCTCTCGTGATGCGTTTCTCGATCCGACAGGGGAAATTCGCCGCGAGTATAGCATAGCGGTGCTCGCTTCCAACCGATGCCGCGCTCACAGTGCCTAACGTGTCGGCAGCGAAAGACGGGCGCGTAATCCACCCAAAGGGGAGTCATCAAGGGAAACGGATCCGCGGTAGATTTCGGCTAAGTCACGGACGATCGCCAAACCGAGACCGGAACCAGGCGCGCCCTCATCGATTCGGACGCCCCGCTCCAAAACAACCGTTCGAAGATCGAGCGCGAGACCCGGTCCATCGTCGTCCACTGTGAATACGATCATGCTGCCGGCTTGCGAGGCCCCGAGGACCACACGAGACTTCGCCCACTTGCACGCGTTGTCGAGCAGGTTGCCGAGCATCTCATCGAGATCCTCGCGCTGGACGCGCGCGAAAACGTCCTGGCCTACGGTTGACAAGATTTCGAGCGATCGGGCCGCATGCAGCTTAGAAAGTGTACGCACGAGAGCATCGGCGCAGGGAGCCACTGGACCGGGGACCGCGCCAGCGGCGCCGGATGCGGCAGCCCGAGCACGTGCCAGATGATAATTCACCTGGCGGGACATGCGCTCCACCTGTTGGGTGATGCTGTCTGCCCAATCGGGGTTCTCCGACGCACTGGCGCGATCGGCCTCTTGCGCCAGTAATGTCAGCGGAGTCTTAAGACCGTGCGCGAGGTCGCCGGCAGTCGCGAAGGCGCGTTTGACGGCTTTCTCGCGATCTTCGAGCAGCGCGTTCAAGTCGTCAATCAGGGGTTGGATTTCGTTTGGGTAATCCCCTTCGACTCTGCGGGATTCTCCCCTGCGAACAGCCATTAGCCGCTCCCGCAAATGCCTGAAGGGAGTCAGACCCTGGCGCAATCCGAGAATCCCTGCGGCCATTAGAACCAGGCCCACGAGGACGGGGCCTGCGGTACGGAATCGAAAGGCTGCCGGAGAGACATGAATGACCATCATCGAAACGATATGCATCAGCATCAGCAATCCAGCAGTCCAGAGAACCGACGAAAGAATCAATTTGGACCGCAGGGACCGCAGCATGGCTAAGGAAGATCTCCCTCGGATGGCTCACCCATGCGGTAGCCCATCCCGCGCACGGTCTCTATGAAAGGCGACCCCAGTTTGCGGCGGAGACGTGCGATGAAGACTTCGACCGTATTTGAATCCCTGTCGAAGTCCTGCGCGTAGATGTGTTCGGTGAGCTCAGTCCGTGACACAACTCGTCCCCTGTGGTGCATCAGATAAGAGAGCACGCGGAATTCGTGGCTGGTCAGCTTCACGGGAGCGCCGTCGACCGATACGCGGGCTGTGCGCGCGTCGAGAGCTAACGCGCCACACCGCAGTTCGGCGTTGGCAATCCCGGTAGAGCGGCGGATCAGGGCCCGAATGCGGGCAAGCACCTCCTCGATGCGGAAAGGCTTAGCGACGTAGTCGTCCGCCCCGCCATCAATTCCTTGTACTTTTTCGTGCCAGCTTCCACGCGCCGTTAAGATAAGCACGGGGGTGAAAATGCCAGCTTCCCGCCAGAGGCGCAGCAACGTAAGTCCATCGCGTTTCGGAAGTCCCAGGTCCAGCACTACTGCGTCATATTCCTGGGTCTGGAAGAGAAAGTCGGCCTGTTCCCCGTCGGCTGCACAGTCCACGGCATATCCAGCTCCGGTGAGCGCCTTCGCCAACTGCCGGGACAGAAGTATTTCGTCTTCTACGATCAGAATGCGCAACTAAACACTTATAGCTTAGTCCGATGAACCGCAACTGAACGGACCATTCAGCTACGGTTCATGAGGAGTGGTTCAGAATATCCGGTAGATTGGAGCTTAACTGAATGTTCGCGTCGGCAAACACTCTCGACTTTGGCTATCCATGGTGGCTCAGCTACGGTCACTTGGTCCTACTGGCTCCCGCTCTCGCGGGATTACTCTTCGGATATATCAGAAAGTGGTCCAGGTGGCTGGTGATTCTCTTTGGAGCGCTGGCCCTCTGGTCAAGCGTTGCATTTCTACTCGTGCGCTTCGGCGTCGACATCAACGGGCGTGCCGCTCTACCAACGAACAGCTTTCTTCAGGCCGGCACGGGCCGGGTCCTCGACCTCGGTGCGGGCACGGGTAGATCATCCATCATGGTACTCGCGGCACGTCCTCAGGCAACGCTTGTCGCATTGGATCTCTTCGCAGACTCTTTCGAGAGGCACTTCGGACCCGGGGAGAGTCCGCAGGAACGGCTACTTCGCAACCTAAAGGCCGCTGGAGTGGAGCAGCGCGCCACGATCCAAACAAGCGACATGCGTAAGCTCCCGTTCGAGGCTGCCAGTTTCGACGCGATCGTCAGTTCTTATGCGATCGATCATTTGAATCGCGAGGGGATCAATCAAACACTCGCCGAGGCCGCCCGTGTTGTGAAACCTGGAGGTGAATTCCTGCTGATGCTTATTGCTAACGATAGGTGGGTTAAGTTTGTCTTCGGACCTTTGCTGTCTCATGGCCCTACTCATGGGCCAACCTGGTGGAAGGAGCGCCTCAAGGAGGCCGGCTTTCAGGTTGTTGAGGAGGGAACGTCTCCGGCCACTCTTTACTTTCTCCTGCGGCGGCCGTAACGGATTGGCCTCCCAGAAGGAGGTATCAAAGCTGCTAGCCTAGACATGTGCTGACCTGGGCCATCCTGGTTGCCGCACTCGCCCAGTCCCCGGCGCAACAGGCTTCCAAGCTTGTTGACATCGGCGTCGAACTATCTAACCGTGGCCGCTTCCAAGAGGCTGGCGATAAGTTCGTCCAAGCGCTCGCCCTCGATCCAAATTTGGCCGAGGCGCACTACCTCCTCGGCCTGGTCCGCCAACACGACGGACGTTTCGAAGCCGCGCTGCAATCCTTTCTCGCCGCTCTCAAAATCAACCCGCGCTATGGAGCGGCCCAAGTGCGTCTCTGCGAGTTGGATACCGCCGCAGCGCGCACACGGGAAACCGGTTATGATCACGCCCTCGCCTCTTGCCGCCGCGCCGCTGCGCTCGTGCCTAGGGACCCGGAGCCGCACTTTCACATCGGTTGGAACCTGACACAGATGGGAGATCACTCTGCTGCAATTCACGAGTACCAGGCAACTCTCAAGCTCGACCCGAAGTTTCCCCGTGTCCAATATGAGTTAGCCAGAACCTACTCCGATATGAACGATGTGGATCGCGCCATTCCACTCCTCAAGAAGGTTGTCGCCGCCGAGGCGGCAAATTCGAACGCCAAATTTCTTTTGGGTTCGGCCTATGTGAAGAGCGGCGACTGCGGGGCTGCGTTACCGTGGCTGCAAACAGGTTCGGAGAATGCGCAGAAATATTATCTGCTCGCCCGCTGCTTCCAAAAGATGAACCGCATGGAGGAAGCCGCGACCGCTATGGCGAGAGTCAAGGAGTTTCGTCAAGGGGCGGACGCCCGCATGCAAGCCAAGTATCTCGCCGCCCACGCACACCAGAAGGCGCAAGCCGGGGACCTGGAGGAAGCCATCGCCGGCTACAAGGCCGCTCTGGATCTCGTCCCAGACCCGACCATTCGTATCGATTTGGCTGTGGCGCTCCTCAAGAAAGGAGAGTCCGAAGAGGTACTCCGTCTTCTGGAAGGTGACACCGGACCACTTGCACGTTATCAAACAGCGCTCGCGCTTACGAAACTTAGCCGTACCGAGGAAGCACGCACGACACTCGATGGCTTGGTTCGCGCCTCGCCCCGCTTTGTCGAAGCTTGGTATCATTTCGGAGTCGTCTTGATTGCCCTTGGACGAAACGAAGAGGCGGAGCAAGCCTTTCGAACGGCCGTGCAGCTCCGGCCGGACGAGCCGGCTATGCGCGTAGCATGGGCCGAAGCCCTCGAAAAATTGGGCAGGAGAGACGAAGCCGCTGAGCAGCGGAAGCTCACGGCTCGGCCGCCCAAGTGAACGCGGTATCGTTGGCACCCTTTTGTTTCGCGCTCCGCAATCGAATTATCGGGAGCCATTGCACCCCGTCACGTGCCGAGTTAGAATTCACAACATTGAGTTGAGACTTCGGCAGGGGGTTTTGCATGCAGCATCTGCGAAGCTTGATCATTCTGGTACTCGTCTCGGCAGTCTCTGCACTCGCGCAGACCGGTACCGGCAAAATCCAGGGAACCATCAGGGACGTCACAGGCGCAGTGATGCCCGGCGTCAAGGTATCCATCAACCACACTCAAACCGCACGGCAGTTCACCACCACGAGCACCGACGTCGGATTTTATACGTTCCCTTCAGTCCAGACCGGCGCCTACGAAATTGCAGTCGAAGCCGCCGGAATGGAAACGTGGAAGGGCGAGTTGACCCTCCAGGTCGGTCAAACCGCCGAGGTCAATCCTTCGCTTAGAGTGGGCGCAACCGCTACGGAAGTCACAGTTGCGGGCGACGTGACGCCGCTTGTGACCACCACGAGTCCGACTCTCGCCAACGTTGTCGAGCGCGCGCGTATCGAACAACTGCCTGTGAACGGACGTTTTATCCAAAACCTCATCTATATGACGACACCGGGACTCGAAGAGGCGGGAGGTCAGCGCGTGTTCGGCATCCGCAACGGCTTCGAGTTGCTCCAGGACGGCGCCGTCCTGGAAAACCGGCAGTGGCAAACGATCCCTGCGCGACCGCCGAGCCTGGACACGATAGAAGAATTCCGCGCCGAGACGAGCAACTCCTCAGCGAAGATGAACCGTCCTGGCACTGTCATTCTGACTACCAGAGCGGGCACTAATTCGATCCACGGGTCGCTATTTGAAACCCATCGCAACAGCGGCTTCGGCGTCGCACGTGCGCGGCAGGATTTCTTCACGAAGGCGCCTCACCTGGTGCGGAATGAGTATGGTGGTTCGATCGGTGGTCCGGTCTACTTACCCAAAATCTACAACGGCAAGAATCGAACTTTCTTTTTCGTTGCTTACGAAGGCTACAAGCTCCGGCAAGCCTCCACGCGCTCCACAACGATGCCCAGCGCCGAGATGCGCGCCGGGGACTTCTCCCAGCTCATGGATGGCCAAGGCCGCCGGTTCAATCTATACGACCCCCTTACCACCGGCGCCAACTGGAGCCGCCTGCCCTTCAACAACAACCAGATCCCGGTCAACCGCCGCAGTCCGCTGGCAACCTATCTCTACAGCGTCACGCCGGCCGCCACAAATCCGAACGTGAATC
>DASRHX010000839.1:0-4591 GCA_035650295.1 Bryobacteraceae bacterium
TGCAGCCAACTGGCTGCGTCTGAAACTCAAACCATTCCCGATCGGCGCGCGGATTCGTATCGGCGCCCAGTGGCAGGAGCGAACATCCGCGTCCGGCTATGCGTCGTCGAATTTGGATTCGGTGCACTTCGGACTCGGAGAGCAGGCCGTCGTCCCGGAAATCGAAATCTTCTGGCCGAAGGGTTCCAGGCAGGTACTCAAAAATCAAAATGCCGGACAGACTCTTGTGATATCTGGGCCTGTCCAGCCCTAGGATCAGAAAGTCAGATTGTTCCAGTAAGCAACACATGATCTGGCGAGGGCACCAGCGGACGGATTATGACCCTACGGTTTCAACCCTGTGCTCCGCAAAAATTCCCTCTGATGTAGGAACCATAGTCGGACAAGCGGTATCGCCAGTACAATCAACGGTTGCTCCTGCTGCTTCGATTGTTGTTTTCGCCGCGCGGTCTTCGCATGGATGCGCGATTCCCGGCTCCTCCTTCCCATCGCGAAGCGTGAGACTCGACTGCTCACTCACTATTAGAAAGACAGTCGCAATGCCAGTTGCATTTGGCGACTGGACCGCTGCGTGCTTGTGATCGTACCGGCTCCTCCAACGGCAATCGTGGCGTTCGGCAAACCGAACTGCGGATGATTGAAGCCGTTGAAAAACTCCGAGCGGAACTGGAGTTGGCGGCTTTCGGCGAAAGTGAATTTCTTGGCAATCGAGAAGTCGAAGTTGTAAAGCGCTGGAGCGTTTAGCGTGTTGCGGCCGAGCGTACCCCAGGTAAACGCGGGAGGCGTTGCGAAGGCAGCAGGGTCGAACCACAGTGCGATGCTTCGGTTTGCGGGATAGGGATTGGCGCCGGCGACTGCGTTGGCGCGGCTCGCCGATCCCGTATTGGCTGGCGAACCCGGCACCAATACTGTAAATGGGAGGCCGCTTTGCAGCACGGCGAGGCCTCCGATTTCCCAACCGCCGAAGATGTGTCCGGACACGCCGCCTGCATTCGCGTATTTTCGTCCGGGCCCGAATGGTAAAAGGTAACTCGCCGCCAGGTTTACGCGGTGGCGGACATCGCTATTGGAACTCGCCCAATCCGCGCGACGGTTCCGCGGATTCTGAGGAATGGGTCCGTTGTTGCCGCCGTCGCCGCCGAAATTATCGAGCGTGTGGCCCCAGGTCCAATTGCCGAGAAAATAAAATCCGCTGCTGTAGCGTTTTTCGACGGTGGTTTGCATCGAAGAGAAGAAAGAGTTGGCTGAACTCTCTAACCACGTAATTCCGGTCACCCCCGGGAGGACGGCCGCATAGGGCCGGCGGGGATCGATGGCGCCCGGACCGGGGTCGGGCTGGTTGATGTTACGCGCCCAATAGAGCTTGGCGGCCGCCGACCCGACGAAGCTCAAGGTCGCCACCAGTTCTTTACCGAGTTCGCGCTGGGCGCTGAAATTGAACTGTTGTGACTGGCCATTGCGGAAATTCGGCGTGACTCCGCGCAAAGCAAACAGGGCGGGGCCTTTGGTCAAATCGGGCACGGTGGTCACAATCGGGAAGCCTTGCGACGTGGTCGTGGCGGGAATGTCGTTGCCGGAAAAAGGCAGGTTGACGACAAAGTCGTACGGCGGTTGACGGAACTGCCGGATGTTAGTGCCCGCATTGCCCTGCGGGAAGTAGAACAAGCCATAGCCGCCGCGAAAGACGGTTTTCTTGTTCGCCTGATAGGCGAAGCTGAAACGCGGAGCGATGGCCTGGTAGTCCGTATTGATCCCCGCGGTTCTGCCGACGCCGTCGCGGCCGGCGATGAGTTGCTTGCCGGTGGCGGGATCGAAGTTCACCCACTGATCCTTAACTTCAGTGAAGGGTGTATTCACTTCATAGTGGACTCCGAAGTTCAGAGTAAGCTTGCCATTCACGCGCCACTCGTCGCGGATGAAGAAGTTCAGTTCGTTGGTGTGGAGCGTGGCCGTGCGCGGAAGAAACACGTCGCGCCGGATGGCAATCGGGTATCCCAGCAGCATGGTGGCAATCGTCTCGCCGGTGCCGCCTGGAGAGGTGGGGTTACGCGAGTAGGCCGAGTCGAATACCCATCGCCCAAAGGCGCTCTCGCCAGGAGGGCTCGCCGTTTCACCCGTTGTCCGAAGCCGGAAATCGATACCGTATTTCAGGTTGTGATTGTTCTTGAGCGTCGAGATGTTGGCTACGATCTCATGGGTCTTCTGGTCGCGAATGAGCGGGGTGGAGCGAGCATTGCCAAGGCCGGCATAACCAGTCGTGCCCACGATAGGTGCCGAGGGCTGGAACGGATCGTCGGTCTGACGGCCGGGAATCGTGCGCCACAAGGGGTTGCTGAGAGTTGTGGGCAGCAGAGCCATGTTGAATTGCGTGTAGCCATAGCGGAAGTCGCCGATGGTGCTGGCACTGAAGGTGTGCGTCCAGGCTCCGACCAGGCTACGGCCTTTCACGATGTCGTCGCCGGCGAAACTCGCCTCGTTGCCGCCAATGTTCCGATCAAAGGTATCCGGGATCGTCAGATCGCTCCAGTCGGCCGAGAACCGGAAGAACAGCGTGTCCTTTTGCGAGAGTTGATGATCCAACCGGCCATCGGCACGATGCACTTTGCTCCGCTTGACCGGGTTGGCCACGAAGTTGTTCGCAAAGCCTGCGCGCTGCGGCGCTGGCCACATGTTCACGAGCCCCGCACCGATGGCGTCAAAGCGACTGCGCGGAATCGTGTCGTTGGCAAAACGCTGGCGCACGTTGTTGGCCGTGGTCAGCGGATCGTAGATGCCATTGGGGACAGTGGAGGCATTACTGAAGTTACCGTCGCGAAACTGCTGCACCGGCACGGTGACAACTTGTGTGTCGCCAAACACCTCTCGGTAGCCCTCATAGTTGGCGAAGAAGAAAGTCCTCCCCTTGAGCACCGGACCGCCCAAGCTTGCGCCGTACTGATTGAGCTTGAAGGGCGGCTTGGGGGCATCCGGGCGCGCGAAGAAGTTTCGGGCATCGAACCGCTCATTTCGCAGGAACTCAAATGCGGAACCGTGAAACTGATTGGTGCCCGACTTCGTTGTGACCACAACGACGGCGCCAATCGTACGGCCATACTCAGCGCCCGCATTATTCGTCAGCACCTTGAATTCCTGAATCCCCTCCACCGAGGGACGGACGATGAACGTCTGCGAGATCATCTCAGTGTTGTCGATACCGTCAAGCAGCACTTGGTTGGAGAAGCTTACGCCGCCATTGACCTGGATCGCTGTTCCGCCAGGCCGAAGCTCATCCGGACGCCTGCCGGTATTGATCGTGTTGGGCTGAGCGTAGTCGAGTCCGGAGACGCCAGGCGCGAGGATGGCCAACTGCACAAAGTTCCGTCCGTTGAGAGGAAGCGAGTTGACCGCCTCTTTACTAATGACTTGACCGACCGAGGCGTTTTCCGTCTGCAAGAGGGGAATTGCGCCGGTAACTTCCACGGCTTGCTCGACACTCCCCACTTCCATTTGAATGTCGAGCCGCGCCGACTGACCAACCTGCAGCACAAAGTTGCGAAAGATCGCAGCTCTGAAGCCTGAGCGCGTGGCGTTGATCGAGTAGCTGCCGGGAATGAGGTTGACGGCCTGATACGCGCCGGCATCGTCGGTGGTGAGGCGCACCACTGTATTCGTTCCTTCATTGGTAACCGTGACTTCGACACCCGCCATCGGGGCGCCCGACGAATCGGTAACGTTACCGATCACGGACGCGCGTTCGGTTTGGGCAATAGCTACCGAAACTCCTAGGACGAATACTGCTACTGAGCTGAACTTGGCCATACGTCGAGACCCCTTTCCAATCACACGGAGATTACAAGGAAGCAATAGAGCCGTCTTCAAAGAATGTTGTCGGAAAAGGCCGCGTGCCTTGGAACGGGTAACGTTTCAGCGCAGCCTCACTAATATTGATCCCCAGTCCAACACCGCGGGGCAGCGGGTAGCGGCCATCCACCATGCGCATTGCGGGGAAGCCCATGAGGTCCTCCCACACGCGAGCCTTTTCTCCACCGTCTACAAAGCCACAGATTTCCTGAGCCAGAAAATTGGGTCCAGCCGCGTCCACATGCAGGCTGGCGATGCCGCCGATCGGTCCTTCGCAGGCGTGCGGCGCCATGCGGATGCCGGAAGCTTCGGCGGCGGCCGACACCTTCCAAAGTGCGGTCACTCCGCCTACGTGGGCTATGTCGGGCTGGAGGATGTCGACGATTCCCATGTCAATCACTTCCGCACAGCCGTAGGCCGCGATGAGCCGTTCGCCCGTTGCGATGGGCGTCGTGGAATATTTGACGGCTTTAGCCATCGCACGCAGGTTTTCGGGAGGGCACACCTCTTCCGCAAAGAGCATGTGCAGTGGTTCGATTTCGCGCAGGATGATGGCCGCGACTGTCGGGCTGGGACGCGCGTGAAAATCGCATGCAAAATCAACATCGGGCCCGAGGCCTTCCCGTAGCATCTCCAGATGCTTAACCGCCCGCTTCAGTTTGGCTCCCGTCTCCACCCACTCCAGGAGGTCGGGCAGTTGAAACTTCAACGCGGTCACGCCGGCTGCCTTGGTTCGGTCCCGCAACTCCCT
>DASRHX010000840.1:0-2336 GCA_035650295.1 Bryobacteraceae bacterium
GGCGTGCGGCACCGGGCGATCGGCAGAATGAAGGTTTTGATCGTGGCCCTGCCGAAGTTCGACGCCGCGGACGAGTGGCTCGATTCATGACAAACGCGCTATTTATCGGACGCGAAGGATTGCCACAAAGGCTCGGGGCTAACGCCTTCGTGGATGGCCACCCGGTAGCGAAAGCGGAGCGTGCCGCCGGGTGGAATCTCGATCTTGCCGTTCTGCGATTTGTCGCGAGTGAAGTCGCGGACACCGAACGGATTGGCGGCGTTAAGGCCGTAGCCGCGCGCGTGCCAGTACGTGGGGTGGCGCGGGTTCGACGGGTGATCGAGGATCGCCACGCCGATGCGCTTGCCCTCGCGAACGGTAGAGTAATCGACCCATTTGGCGCGCTTGCCCCAGATGGCTTTCGTGCCTTGCAGCCCATCGGCATTGCGGAGCGACGCGCCGCGATCTTCCCGGAAGTCGTCGGAGAACCGAAAGCCGAGCGAGCCCTCTTCGGTGTCGCCCATCGTGATGCCCATGCCCGCGTCAGCGCGAACGGTGGCGGTGACGTCCACCCAGATGATTCCGTCCTTGGCGCCGAAGGCAAACTCCTGCAGCACCGAGCCGTGCCGCTTGCCGCCGGGCGCGACGAAGTCACAGACGGCCTGGAGGAGATTCGACTTGGTGCGCGGCTTCGCGCGGAGCACCAGGCGACCCGTCTTCGCGGGTCCCAGTTCGCGCCAGTAGTCAACTCCATTCACGTCGCCATGCGTCCACCACAGACCGCGATGCCAAGTGTGATCCTCAATCTCGCCGGTCTTTTGTTCCACCGGCCAACGGCGGGTGACGATGGCTCCGCTGGCGGTACGCAACGGATGCAGGAACGGTTTGTCCCACTTGGCGGCGTACTGGAAGGTAGTGAAGGTCTTGCCGTCGACACGCACCTCCACGTCGTCTTCACCGGGGTGGAAAGAAACGCCGGCCGCCAGCATGATTCCCGGGCAACACAGGGGTGCCAACAATCGATAAGCTCTCATTCAGTCAAAGAATCCCCTCTGATGATACTGATCCAGAAACTGATCATGGTTGTCGCGCTGGCGGGCGCCGCCACGACGGCAACGGCGGCCGACCTTTGGTCGTTGCGGCCGATTCGTCGGCCCGAGCCGCCTCGGGAGGCAGCGAATGGAGCGCTCAACGAGGTGGATCGCTTCATCCGCGCGCGGCTCGAGAAGGAAGGGCTGACGGCCTCGCAGGAAGCGCCCCAGCCGGTGTTGCTTCGGCGGCTGTCTCTCGATCTGATCGGCCTTCCTCCCACACCCGCCGAACTGGCCGCCTTTCTGGCCGACACCAAGCCGGGCGCCTGGACACGGCAGGTGGAGCGCCTGCTGCGGTCACCTCACTATGGAGAAAAGTGGGGCCGCCATTGGCTCGATCAGGCGCGCTACGCGGATTCCGATGGTTTCCGCGCTGATCGCTTCCGGCCGCATGCATGGCGATATCGCCAGTGGGTTATCGACGCGCTCAATCGCGATCTGCCATTCGATCAGTTCACCGTCGAGCAGTTGGCCGGCGATCTGCTTCCCAACGCATCCGCCGATCAGCGAATCGCTACTGGCTTCCATCGAAATACGCTGACCAATCGAGAAGGTGGGATCGATCCGGAGCAGTTTCGTGTGGAGCAGGTGATCGACCGCACGAGTACGGTGGGCACCGTCTGGCTCGGCCTGACCGTTGGCTGTGCGCAGTGCCACGACCACAAGTACGATCCCATCAGCCAGCGCGATTTTTATCGCCTATTCGCCTTCTTCAACGAGGCGGACGAGGATCATATGGATGCGCCGATGCCCGGCGAAATCGGGCCGCATCTGCAAGCTCGTCCCGCCTACGATCGCAAGCGGCGCGAGTTGCTCGAAGCGAAGCACGTGCCCGAACTGCAGGCCGAGTGGGAGAAGGGAATGTTCGAGGCTGCTGCCAATCCCGGCAAGCGGCTCGATTGGGACCACGCCTTCGACGATCTCCGCACCGACTGCGAGGATGGGGAAAAGATCCTGCGGACGCCGGCCGCCAGCCGCACGCGGCGCCAGGCGAAGATTCTCACCGACTATTTCCTGAATAACTACTCGCGGGTGATCTCCAAAGAACGAAAAGAGGAGTTGAAGTTCGATTCGCTCGCCAAGCAACTGCGAGAACTCGACGAGACACTGCCGCTTCTCAGTGAAGCTCCGGTGCTGCGCACATTCGAACGAAAGACTCAGTTGCTGATGCGCGGTGATTTCAAACAACCCGGCGAAGCGGTGGAGCCCGGAACGCCATCTGCACTGCCGCCGCTAGATGCGGCGGGCGTGCGGCCGACCCGGCTC
>DASRHX010000841.1:0-4322 GCA_035650295.1 Bryobacteraceae bacterium
AATCTTAACAATTGGTTTAGACTCTGCCACTTGGAGGTTGGTAATTTTGAGACTCAAATCTATTGGTGTATCTTTCCTGACGCTTTGTTCACTCGCTCCAGCGGCCAGCCTGGATGTATTTCTGGGCGGCACTGGATTCGAGTGCCAACAAACCGCGATTCCCTTAAATTGCACGTCCGACCCGACATATCAATGGGTTAACGACGACTACGTGGGACAGACCGTCACCGGCACGAGCTTTGGATTCATCAATCAAATCGATCTATCCCTGTTGTACGAAGACGTACTGAATATCGGCCAATCCCAAACCTACAATGTAGTGATCAATGGAACCACAGTCGGCGATTTCACAGTTGCTGGTTTGGATGACAGCAATGACCATACTGTAGTGGATTCCTTCACGTTCGCCCCCATTGCGGGGCCGGACTTCACCGTCTTGTTCCGCATAAGTTCGCCCTCAACTCCTAGTGGATCAGGTTCCCTCGGTTGGTATCACAGCGGCGACAATTCGTTCTTCACTCTTTCAGATGGCGGTGCCGTGATCCCAGAACCGGGCACTCTTTCCTTGATGCTGGTGCCAGCCTTTGCTGGAATTTGGGCTGTCCGCCGCCGCCAACGCTAACCTGCACGATCATGGTCCCCATCTTCACCGTGGGGACCATCCTCCCCAGCCCTCCTACTATGCGCCGCCCGTGCTAAGGTTGTCCTCCAAGGACACTCCATGCAACGCCGATCCTTCCTGCAAATCGTTCCTGGTTCCCTCGCTGCCGCGACGTTTGCGCAGCAAACCGTCTCCGATCCGGCAGCCGCCGCAAGGCCCAAAGTGCCGGGAGTCCTCAGCCTCCGCGCCCGGAAACGCGGCGCCCGCGTTACCGAACAGCCGTTGCGGTGGCAAGTCGCTCAAACCGCCATCATCATTTGCGATATGTGGGACGCGCACACCTGCGCCCTCTCCGCGCAACGTGTCGGCGATCTCGCTCCGCGCATGAATGCCGTAGTGAGCGCCGCCCGCAGCCTCGGCGTAGCGATTGTCCACGCTCCTAGCGATACCATGGCGTTCTACGAAGGGACGCCAGCGCGGCGGCGAATGCAGCAGGCGCGTGCGGTTTCTCCACCCGTGCCGATTCTGAAGCGCTGTCCGCGCGAACCGGAGGAAGAGCGCAATTTCCCTATCGACGACTCCGCCGGAGGCTGCGACGACCCCATTGTGAAGCGGTGGACCGGCCCCTACCCCTGGAAACGCCAAAACGCAGCCATCGATATCCTCGGTTTCGACGGCGTGAGCGACGACGGCCAGGAAATCTACAATTACTGCAAGCAGGAGGGCATTACCAACATCGCCCTCATGGGCGTGCACACGAATATCTGCATCCTCAACCGCGGCTTCGGGCTCCGCCAGTTAACGCGCCTCGGGTTCAACGTGGTCCTCGCGCGCGACCTGACCGACTCGATGTACGACCCGCGCACCCGGCCGTTCGTCAGCCATACGCGCGGGACGGAACTGGTGATCGAACATATCGAATCGAAATGGTGTCCGTCGATTCTCAGCGCCGACCTGACGCGGGTGATCGCCGGAACGGGGAATCCGTCGAACTGAGTGCGCGACAATGGTCGTCACGGCCATATGTTTGAAGCCCTGATCCCGGCGATCGCCGCCTTGCTCTTTGGCCTCATCATCGGCAGTTTCCTCAATGTCTGCATCCATCGCATGCCACGCGATGAATCGATCGTGTGGCCGGGCTCCCGGTGTCCTACCTGCCGCCATTCCATCGCACCCTACGACAACATCCCCCTATTGAGCTGGATCCTGCTTCATGGTCGCTGCCGCCACTGTTTCACGCGCATTCACTGGCGTTACCCTTTGGTTGAGGCCTTGACCGGCATTCTGTTCGCACTCGCCATTCTTACCTGGGGACCCACGGCAGCCGCGATCAAGTACATGCTTTTCTCCGTGCTCTGCGTTGGCATGCTGTTCACCGACCTTGAGACGCGCCTGCTTCCCGACGAGTTTACGCTCGGTGGCCTTGCCTGTGGACTCATCCTGAGCGTGCTTATCCCCCAACAGAATACGTTCCTCGCCTTTTTCGCTCCGTCACTCCCGCTGCCTGTTATTAGCCTGCTGGACGCGGGCATCGGCGCCGCCTTCGGCAGTGGCAGCTTCTGGATTGTCGCGGAAGCGTACTCAAGAATACGCGGGCGTGAAGGACTGGGCTTCGGCGATGTCAAGATGGTCGCCATGCTCGGTGCTTTTCTTGGCATCACGGGCGCGATGGCGGCTATTCTCGTCGGCTGCATCGCCGGCTCGGTGCTGGGACTACTTTGGATCTGGTACAGGAAGCAAGCGGCAAATCAATATGAGCTACCGTTTGGCAGCTTCCTTGCCGCCGCCGGCCTGTTCATCGCCTTTCGTGGCGAAGGGCTCCTGAACTGGTACGAACATCTGGCCAGGTAGCGCGGCGAAGCTTATTGCGATACTTAGTCAATTCCGTAGTTGATCTCCAACCGCCGTACTGCTCGCGACGCTGCCCACAGTACAAGAACTGTGACGCCCAGCAGTCCGAGGATCGCGAACGCGGCACTGGGCGGCTCGGCGGGCGAGGCAAGCAGTTTGATCAACAACGGCGCGTCAGCTTCCATGGGCGGGGGCACGGGACAGAGCGATTGGACGTAGTAGAGCACGCTCAGTTTTTGCAGCGCCGCCGGAAGTACACCGTTGATGTTCTCCCAGAACAGAATGGTCACCGCCGGAATGATGGGATTGCGCAGCAGCAGTCCCGCTGCAAGGAAGACGCTGCCGTAACCAACGCAGGCAAGCGCCGCGGCCGCGGCGTACCAGAACATGTGCGAGGCGCCATACGACTGCCAAAACGCAGAGACTTCGGCTGCGTCCTGCGGCCAGATCATGATGCCGAAGCAGAGGGCCGCGCCCGTTCCGAAGATGAGTATGGAGGCAATCAGTCCCGCCAGGTACTTCCCGGCCAGTAAAACTTCACGTCTGGCTGGGACAAGGAACCAGAAGTGAAGAGTTTTGTCGAGCATCTCGCCGCGAAACAGGTTCATGAAGATGCCGAGGCATCCGAAGAATATGGCGAGCCGCAGGTAGAAGTACTGGAAGACGCCTGCGAAAACCTGCCGGTCTTCTTCGAAATTGAGCAGCGGACGCGACATCTTGCTTTGAAGAATTCCATCCTCGAATCGCAGGTTCCAGCGGCTACGGCCGTCGAAGTACATCATGTAACGGCGATCCACCTCCTGTTCCTCGCGGCCGCGCACGCGCCGGCGGCGCCCCTCGTTGCGATGATCGTTGATGGGGAAGCCCGCGCGCTGCAGCACTTCTTCTTCGCTATCGCCGATGCGGATCGCCTCGAGTTTGGCGATGGGCGTCGCCCTCGAAGCCCATCGGTCGCTACGAATCTTGCTCTCAATGCCATGGCCGAAGAAGATCACCGAAGGGAACAGTGCCAGCAGGTAGACCCAAAAGCTGCGCTTGGAGAAAAAGACGCGCGTCAACTGGAGCCGCGCGATGGTCCAGGTCTGGTTTACACGTGCCCCGGTGATCATCGATCGCCTCCGATCAGGTACTCGTAGAGCGCGCCCATGTTCTCGTCGGCGGGAACGACGCTCTCCACCGGGTGGCCGGAGAGCGAAATGCGCGTCAAGGCGCGCGAGAATTCGCGGCGGCTGCGGGTCATCACAAGCAGGCCCAACCGGTCGTCCTGGATCTGAATCTGCGTGATGTGGTCCTGCTCGAACAACAGGGACGCGATGCGAGCGGCGTCGCGGCAGCGGATGAGGAACTGGCTGGGATGTTCATGGATCTCTTCCCGCACGCTGCGAATCTCGCCTTCGGCGATGATCATGCCGTTGGCGATCAAGATGACTTGGTCGGAAATGATATCCACTTCTTGCAAAACATGGCTGGATAGGATGACATGCCGGCCGAGCGCCGAGAACTCACGAAACAGGGCGATGGTTTCGGCGCGTACGAGGGGATCGAGTCCGTTCAGAGGCTCGTCGAGCACGAGCACTTCCGGATCGTGCGCGATCGCCTGCGCCAATCGGATGCGCTGGCGCATGCCTTTGGAATAGGAGGCGACTTTGCGCGGAGCGGCTTCGGTCATGCGCACGCGCTCGAGCGCCCGCTGCGTGCGTTGGGACGCCTCGGATGCGGAAAAGCCCGCCAGCAGCAGGCCGGTCATGACAAAGTCGAAGCCGGTGACACCGCGCGGCGCGGCGTCGTACTGCGTCGCATAGCCAAGAATGCGCATCAGGTTTTCCGGGTCGCGTGGAGTGAGTCCTCGCATGGTGACCACGCCGCGATC
>DASRHX010000842.1:0-5620 GCA_035650295.1 Bryobacteraceae bacterium
CGTTCTCACCGGAGGCAAATCGGGTAAGGTCGTCGTCGAGGGCAAACCGGAAGATAGCCTGCTCGTGCAGGCCGTTCGACGAACCCATATCCGCCTGAAGATGCCTCCCGTCGGGCCGCTTGCCAAACAGGAAGTTGAGGCGCTGGAGGAATGGGTTCGCCGCGGCCTACCGTGGCCGGAGAAGCAGGAGGAGATTCGCAGGACCGCCACCGCTCTTCTCACGCCCGAGCAGAGATCATTTTGGTCGTTCCGCCCACTGGGGAAGGTTGTTCGGCCACGGGTGCGACTTGCCTCTTGGCCTCGGAATGACATTGACCGGTTTGTGCTTGCGAAACTCGAAGCATCGAACTTGAAACCAGCGAAGCCGGCCGACAAGCGGACGTGGCTTCGTCGCATTACCCTCGACATGACCGGACTGCCGCCGACGCCGGAAGAGGTTGAAGACTACATTGGTGATGGCTCACCGGACGCAAAGGAAAAAGTCGTTGACCGGCTGTTAGCCTCTCCGCACTATGGAGAACGATGGGCCCGCCATTGGCTCGATATTGCGCGTTATTCCGACGGCGAATTGGCTGCCAGTACGGACACTCCTTTCCCGAACGCATGGCGCTATCGAGATTGGGTAGTGGAAGCCTTCAACAAGGATCTCCCCTACTCCACGTTCGTCAAGGCGCAGATCGCGGCCGACCTTCTTCCCAAGACCAAAGACCACATCGCCGGACTCGGCTTTCAAGCACTCGGAGAAGGCGCGAATGATCAGGTGGATGTGACGACCAAGGTTTTCCTCGGACTGACCGTAGGCTGCGCCCAATGCCACGATCACAAGTACGATCCCATTCCGACCAAAGACTATTACTCTCTTCTTGGTATTTTTCGCAGTACAAAGACGAACGAGTATCCTCTTGTGGCCGATGCCGAAGTGGAGCTATACAAATCGGAGAAAAAGAAAATTGACGCGTTGAAGGAAACGCTGACTGACTTTCTCACCGAACAGACCAGGCAACTCACGGATCTCCTTGCGCGAGACACGGCTCGTTACCTCATCGCCGCTTGGAAAGACGTGAAAGAAGAGTCCGGCCTGGACACCGAAACGTTGACGCGATGGAAGAAGTACCTCGCCGATAGCGCGAAGGAACATCCGTATCTAAAGCCCTGGTACGATCTGCTCGCCACAAATCCGGCGGAAGGGCAGGTGCGACAGGAAGCCGCACGCTACCAGCAGTTCGTCTTGCAGCTACTCGAGGAAGCGAAGGAAGTAGATGACAAGAATTACGTCGCCTTCGGCGGCAAAAAGGGGCAGAAGGACGAGAAAACACGGCAGTACACCAACATCGTCGCACTTCCGGTATTGAAGTTTTATCAATGGCGTGAAATTGCAAACGGACCATACAACATCGACGGCTTCAAAGCTCCTGCCGGTGTGCTCCATTATGGTACGAAGGAGATCGATCGCTTCCTCGGTGGCATCGCGAAAGCCTACGTGGAGAAGCTACGCGATGAAATTAAAGACTTGGAGAAGGATCTGCCGCCGCCGTACCCGTTCATCCACGCGGTGAAGGATGATGCCAAACCTACCGACGTGAAGGTCGCCATTCGAGGCGACAACAAGACGTTAGGCGAGGTTGCGCCCAGGGGGTTTCTGCAGGTGCTCTGCGACGGCGAGCCTACTCCCTATAGGGATGGTAGCGGCCGGGCTCAACTTGCCGAAGCGATTGCGAGCGCGCAAAACCCCCTCACCGCGCGCGTCATGGTGAATCGGATATGGCAACATCACTTCGGTAAGGGCATCGTTCGTACCCCTTCTAACTTTGGCCGCATGGGAGAGCGCCCGACACACCCGGAACTACTGGATTATCTTGCGGCGAGCTTCATTGCCAACGGCTGGAGCGTGAAGAAGTTGCATCGCGAGATCCTGCTTTCCAATACGTATGGAATGGCCACTGGCACTAGTCCGGAAACAGATCCCGATAACAAGCTCCTGTCGCACTTCAATCTCAAGCACAGGCTCGATATGGAGGCGTTGCGAGACTCCGTGTTGGCTGTCTCCGGAAACCTGGACAAGACGATCGGCGGCGTATCAAAGCCAATCTCCAACGACAACCGCCGTCGTTCGCTATATCTCACTGTGAGCCGCACGCGTTTGGATCCGGCGATGGCGTTATTCGATTTCCCCGACGCGAATACGAGCATCGATGAGCGCACGGTTACGGCCGGGCCGCTGCAAGGGTTGTATTGGCTCAACAGCGACTTCATTGCGGCGCAGTCAAAGGCCTTGGATGAACGCTTACTGAAGGAAGCTGGCGCGAATGCGGCTTCACGAGTCCGTCGCGCTTATGAGATCCTCTATGCCCGCCCCCCGGATTCCACTGAAGCAAAGCTAGGCATAGAATATGTATCGGCTGGCGGAAACGCATGGCCGCAGTACCTGCAGGCTTTGCTGAGCGCCTCGGAATTTAATAGTGTGAACTGACATGTTTGACCGGCGTCGCTTTCTCCAACAACTCGGCGGTGGGTTCGGCTTAGCTGGTCTGCAAGGCGTGTTGCAGGCCGACGCCGCCCGCCAACCGCACTTTGCGCCCAAAGCGAAGCACGTCATCTTTCTTTTTCTCAATGGCGGCATGTCGCAGGTGGACACGTTCGATCCAAAGCCCGCGCTCACGAAATATGACGGACAACCCATGCCCGGGCCGAAGATCCGTACGGACCGCGCCAGTGGCACGCTGATGCGCTCTCCGTGGGAGTTTCAGCGCTACGGCCAATCCGGTCTCGAAGTAAGTGATATCTTTCCCCAGATCGCCCGCCGCATCGACGATTTTTGCGTCATTCGATCGATGCATACGGACAATGGCAATCATGGTCCGTCGCTTCAGATGATGAATTGTGGCCATCAACTGCCGGGGCGTCCATCGGTGGGCGCGTGGGTCACCTATGGTCTCGGGACGAACAACAAGAACCTGCCCGGCTTCATCGTTCTTTGTCCTGGTTTCCCGGTGCTCGGCTCGTCATTATGGAGCGCGGGTTACATGCCGTCCATCTACCAGGGCGTCCATATTCAGAACGAGGCGATCGAACCGGAAAAACTGATTCGAAATCTGCGCAACGCAAATCTGACCATCGACGAACAGAAACGGCAGGTAGGGCTCCTCGACCAACTCAACCGCCGCTACATGGAGAAGGTGGGCAGGCAACCACAATTGGAGGGCGCCGTTCAATCGATGGAATCGGCATTTCGCCTCCAGACCGAAGCCGCCGACCTATTCGACATTCGCAAAGAAACCGAGAAGGTTCGTGCGCGTTACGATATCTCGGATTTCGGACGTGGCTGCCTTATGGCACTCCGGCTCGTCGAGAGTGGCGTACGCATGGTGCAGATCTACTACGGGAACTTCCAGCCGTGGGATAACCATGACGATATCCGGGTACATGCCAAGCTGGCCCAAAAGACCGACGGTGCCATTGCCGCGCTGGTTGACGATTTGAAGGCGCGCGGGCTATTCGACGAAACGCTGATCGTGATCGGAAGTGAGTTTGGCCGTACACCGATGATTCAGAACTCCGGGCTGGAGAAACTCGGATGTGGTCGCGATCACAACCCGCCGGCATTCACGGTATTGCTTGCGGGCGGCGGCATTAAAGGCGGCATCGCCTACGGTACGACGGACGACTTCGGCTTCAAAGCAATTGAAAACAAGGTCCACGTGCACGACCTGCACGCAACGATTCTGCATCTACTCGGCTTCGACCACACGCGGCTCACCTACCGTCACGCGGGCCGCGACTTTCGCCTCACCGACGTTCATGGAGAAGTCGTAAAGGGCGTGCTCGCCTAGGCGCTTGCCATGCATTGTCGACTCTCTTGTGCACTGAGCGCGATGGCGTTGGCTGCGTTTTTGTAGACACCATGCGATCGAGTGAAGTTGCTGAAGCTGCCCGCGACCGAGATCATCGCGGCTGAGACAGTCACAGCCGATGCCGCGCCGTCGCTGCCCACTTACTGCCGCGTGGCCGCGATCAGTTACCCAGGTATGGCTGCAGCGCTGCAGGAAGGTTACGCCACCGCCAAGATGAGAACGGCGGCGAGAATCGGGCACACCTCCCGATCAAATGGTCGCTTATCACGTGACTAATAACCGAGTGGACGTGACGCGGCCGCTCTGCCCGTATCCGAAGCTTGCGGTGTACAAGGGAACCGGTAGCATCAAGGAGGCCGGAAATTTCGCTTGTACCGCGCCGTAGCTCTTTTGCCGGAGACTTGAGCGGCGGAGGTGGACACCGTAGAATTGGGTCAGATGACTGTGCGGATGGGCATGTCGAGGGGAGCGCGCATGCTCGCGCTTGTAGAACGTCTTCGAACCCTTGAGACCCAGATCCGCCAGGGCGGGGGGACCGCGAAGGCGGAGAAGCAGCACGGTGCAGGTAAACTCACGGCGCGCGAGCGTATCGATGCGCTGAAGGACCCCGACTCTCCGTTTTTCGAAACTGGGTTGCTGGTGGCCCACGACCGCTACGACGGGCAGGCTCCGGCAGCGGGCGTGGTAACGGGCCTCACACGTATTGAGAGGCGGATGTGTGTGGTAGTCGCGAATGACGCGACCGTAAAAGCGGGCGCGTGGTGGCCGGAAACGATCGCCAAAATTCTGCGTGCCCAAGAAATCGCGATGCGGAACCGAATTTCGATCGTGTATCTGGTCGACTCGGCCGGGGTGAATCTGCCATTGCAGGACGGAATTTTCCCTGGACAGTATGGGGCGGGCAGAATCTTCTATTACTGCTCTCTCATGCGGGGAAAGCTTCGTATTCCGCAAATCTCGGCAGTGATGGGACCATGCATCGCTGGTGGCGCCTACCTGCCCGCGCTCAGTGACGTAATCGTGATGGTCGAGGGTGTAGGATTCATGGGACTAGGCGGCCCGCACTTAGTTAAAGGGGCCACGGGCGAAGTCGTGGATGCAGAAAGCTTGGGCGGGGCGGCAATGCATACGCGGACCAGCGGTGTTGCGCACTTCAACGCGAGCGACGATCATGACTGCCTCAAGCAAATCCGGCGCTTGATAGCCGCGCAGCCTGAACCGGTTCCATCTCCAACTGGGAAGCCGCCTGCGTTGGCAGCGGAGACCCTCTACGAGTTGATGCCCGACGACCAACGGCTTCCATACGACACGGAGCAAGTAATTGCGGCGCTATTCGATAGTGGCGAGTTGATCGAATTTCAGCCCGGGCACGCCAGTGAACTGATCTGCGCTCAAACCAGGTTGATGGGTCGGCCGGTCGCTCTGCTGGCAAACAGGCGCGGATTTGTCAAAACAGCGTCAGGACCAAGAATCGGCGGGATCATTTACACGGAGTCTAGCCGGAAGGCGGCGTACTTTGTCGACTATGCGAACCGGAACGGTTGGCCCATCATCTACCTCCAGGATGTTACAGGCTTCATGGTGGGCGAAGAGTCCGAACGTGAAGGAATCATCCGCGCGGGCGCTGAAATGGTCCAGGCGATGGCATGCGCGACAGTACCGAAAATCACGCTTACTCTGAGTCATGCGAGTGGGGCCGGTTATTACGCAATGGGAGGCCAGGGTTTCGATCCCAATTTCACACTGAGCTGGCCCACCGCCCGCATCGG
>DASRHX010000843.1:0-2725 GCA_035650295.1 Bryobacteraceae bacterium
CCGACTTCGCCACATCGCGCACGATCGTGTCCATAGTCACATCCGGGATGAAGCGATAGTTCACAGGCACGAAGACGAAACCTTTGTCGACGAACGCAGCAGGTTTGTGGGCTACCTCATTCTTACTACCGCGCATCCACCCGCCACCGTGAACCCACACGACGACGGGCAGGCTCGATCCAGATGGCGGCGCGTAGACATCGAGGAGCCGGCGCTCGTTCTTGGGCTCGGCGTAGGCGATGTCGCGTTGTATGCGTGGCGCAGTCTGCGCTGGCGCCACTGACGGCAAGAAGGCCGCCCAGAAGGTCACAAATGTTACGAGTCGGTGCATTCGGTGCTGTCGATACCGATCATGATACGTCGTTTCCTGACGACATTCCGCGGGCACCAAATCGCGGCGCTGTCATCTCCCTCAAGAGGATGGCCTTCATCGAGAAACGAAAGGTGTTCAAATCCCAATCAGGTTCGGCTGCACCTTGCGATAGCCCTGCTCGCCCGCCCAGACATCCATCGCAATCGCTGCAATCTCATCCGCTTCAGGAACCGCCTCCGGATCGCGCCCAACATGAATCACATGCAAGTAGTGGCGGCACGATTCACAGACCTGGGTCTGGACATGCGGTAGGCCCTCGGCCTCATACCAGGCGACCTTCTCACGATCCGTTTCGCCGCACACGGGGCACTGGCCCCGCGGGAACTGCCATTCGTTCGTGCACAAGCTGCACACGAGCGCGAATGCCACCCCATCGCCCTCCGGCCGCAGCGACCCGGCCTGCGGAGTCTCCCCACACCGCGGGCACAGGTTTGACGGCGCTCCCCGCGCGCGTGGCCGTTCGCGCCGAAGCAGCAGTCGCGCGAAGAAGCTGCCTGGGCCCTCGCGATCTTCGCCCCGTAGATAGCGGTCCACCGCGGCCTTGACCTCGGTCGCATCGAGCCGCTCCGCCGCATCCGCGAGCATCGACGGACCCTTTTCCCGAACCAGTTCCCGCAGCTCATCCCAAGCGCCATCGAACTCGATGAGCGCCGCGTAGAAGAGCAGTGCCTCGCGGGCCTCCGGTCGCGCCGCGGCAAGCTGCCGCGCCCTTACTGCCCTCGGATCTGCCGGTACCATTTCGGATGATGCGACTGTGCCCATCGCGCGCTGACGTAGCCGCGAGTCATCGACTGCAGCGCGCCCGGCACGGCGGCGGTTCCCATGTAGATGTGCAAGATGATCCCACCGATCGCGCCAATCGCCGCCACTGGATGAATCAGCACGGCCGCCAGCCGCAGCGCGCGCGGCATGATCTCCGGGAACCACAGCACAATGCCGCTCGCAAACAGCAGCAGCGCGAACAGTGATTGCGCCCAGAAGAGCATCTTCTGTCCAGCGTTGAATTCGCCGGGTTCCGGCAGGTCCTTGGTTTCGTGAATCGCGTACTTGTGAGATTGCTTGAGCCAGACTAGGTCGTCAGCATCGAGGCGCATGCGTTTGGACCAACGCAGAAACATGATGCCAAGAGCGATGGCGAAGATGGTTCCGCCCCATGGATGCATTCCACGCACGGTTGATCCGCCTCCGAACACTGAGGCGAGCCAGAAAAGTTTATGCGACCACAATGCGAGCCCAGTGAACGCCGCGTAGAGGAAGCTGAGTGCCGCCATCCAGTGCGAGATGCGCTCGGCCACGCTGAAGCGAGGGATGCGGTCAATTGTCATCGCCGTGCTCCTCATGCGGGCCGAAGCGTATGTAGTGGAAGAACGCGCCGAGAATGCCGCCCACGAATACGAGCGTGCCGAGCCACTTCACCGGCCCTTTCCAAAGCGAAACCGTCCAGGGAATCTTCGGATCCTTCGGCAGCCCATACTTCTCGGGCTCCGTCGAATCGCGTAGGACGTACAAAACGTTCGTCCCGCCGACCCCCGCCGGATTGTAGACGCCCGCGCTCTTGTAGCCATCCTCGTGCAGCTCATCCACGCGCATCTCCGCCTGCCGCAGCAACTCGTCTCGCGCGCCAAACGTGAGGCAATTCGTCGGGCAGGCCTTGATGCACGCAGGCTCCAGGCCCACCGCCGTACGATCCGAACACAGCGTGCACTTGTAGACCTTCTTCGTCACCGGACTCAGCCGCGGCACATCGAACGGACAACCGGTGATGCAATATCCGCAGCCGATGCAATTCTCATGAACGAAGTCGATGGTGCCGTTGGCAAGCTGCGCGATGGCACCCGGCGCGGGGCATGCGCGCATGCAGCCCGCGTCGGCGCAGTGCATGCACTGGTACTTCGCCATCAGCCACGAAAGTTGCCCATCGCGCTCAATCTCATTGAACTTGATCAGATTCCAGAAATTGTGCGCGAGTGACGGCATCGTCTGATACGTGCCGCCAAACGTGCCGAGCGTGAATTCCTGATCGTTCCATTCCTGACACGCAGCCTCGCACGCCTTGCAGCCGATGCAGAGCGTGGTGTCGATTAACTTGGCGACGGTCTGGGCCACTTACACCTTCTCCAGGTTCACAAGGAAGCCTTTGAATTCCGGAGTACCGGAGTTCGGATCATACACCGAGGGCGTCAGGTTATTAATCAGTGGTCCGTTGACACGGCCGAGAAATCCCCAGTGAATGGGCAGGCCGATCTGGAAGACGCGCTTGCCGGAAATGTTCAGGCCCTTCATGCGCTTGGTCACGAGAGCCGGTCCCTCCACCTTCCCGCGAGCGGACGTGACACGTACGCGGTCGCCGCT
>DASRHX010000844.1:0-3151 GCA_035650295.1 Bryobacteraceae bacterium
GCGGGTGACGACCATAAGTCCTCGGCCTGCCCGCCGAGTCCGGTGCCGGTCCATTTGCCCTCGAGCCAAGCGACGTCTTTTAGGGTGGCGGCAGGCTTTACATCTTGTGCAGGGAGACACGCGGCGGTCAGAAGCAGCGGCAGGATGTGTTTCATACCCCTACAACGAAGCAGGCAGGCCGATTTCGACACGAACCGCTCAGTCGGCCGCGAATAATTGGACCGTTTTGTCGCGGAAGGCCGCAGCGATCCGTTTGCCGTCCGGGGAAAAAGCCGTCGAGCTCACGCGCCTGGGCGCTTCGAAGGATTTGAGCATTTTGCCGCTGGCGGCGTCCCACAAAATGATCTTCACCGGGGCGGCCTGCGTGAGCTCGCTGAACCCGCCGGTGACCAGCCGCTTCCCGTCGGCGGAGAAAGCGACAGAGGAAATCATTTCCGGTTGCCCGCTGATCTTGCGCTCTAGCTTCCACGTCTTGGTATCCCAGAGATAGACGATGCGATCCGCGCCCGCCGTGGCGAGCAATTTTCCGTCGGGCGAGAACGACATGGTGAACATCGACACGGGCAGTTCTTCCACGCGGCGTACCAGTTCCCCATTGCGCACGTTCCACACTCGCAGATCCGCGTCGTAGGACCCGGCCACCAACGCGACACCGTCGGGCGAAAAGCCGAGCAGAGAAATGCCGCCGATGCCCGCCTGAACGTTGAATTTTTCCGCGCCGGCGGCGTCTCGCACGGTAACCAGGTTCTCGCTGGTCTGGCGGTTCGGAATCTTCGACGTGGCTTGCAGTGCGCCCCCGTTGAATTGCGAAAGGCCGGTCACGAGCGCCGTGTAGGGTGGCTTCAATTCTTCCTTGGCGATGGTTTTCTGCAGCGCCCCGGTGGCCGCGTCCCACACACGAACCTTACCGTCGGCGCAATACCCGGCTACGGATTTGCCGCCATCCGTGAACGCGACCGTGTTGACCGCCGACTCAGAATCCAGCTTGCCGATGGCCATCTCAGGCTTTCTCCAAGATGATGTCGAAGTTGATCTCGGCGTGCGGCGTCCCCTGCTCGAAGAGCTTCACGGTACGCACAAGCTCACGATTGCTGACGATGTTGCGCTTGGTGTAGTTCTTGTCCGGGTCGCCTTCGAAGTAAGGGTCGGTGGCGAAATAGGCCTGCGTAATGAGCGTCTTGTGTCCAGGCGCCGTGATCATGTAGTGAATGTGCTGTGCCGGACGGTCGGGATAGTGACCCGGCATGATCGTTTCGAGTGTGTATTCAGCGGCGTTCTCGGTGGCGATCTTGGCGCGGTAGCGGTAGCCTTGCACGTCGTACAACCCGGCGTGATCGGCGTGCCACACATCCACTTGCGCGCCATGAACTTTCTCGCCTTTTGTGTTGACGACCTTCCCCACCACGCGCAACGGGAAGCCGGGGTCGCCCGGTTTGTGTAGCCTCGAGGTGTTGGGCGCACCCTTGCGGAAGAACGGTCCCAATACTTCGGCGGGCGTCGGTTTCGCGGCGTTTTTCTCGCCCTCGGCCCATAAGGCAAACAGGCTCGAAGATGCCATCGGCACGCCTGCCACCAGCGCGCCCTTCGCGATGCAGCTGCCGATCAAGTCGCGGCGGCGGAGTTCCTTATCGTTCATACGTTACCTCTCTTCGATTGGCGCGAGTTTAGCATGATCGGACGCCGGGCGCACCGCCTGCCAGATGCACCCGATGGCCCGCTGCAGGAATTCGTCCGGGAAGCGGCCCCCGTACGCACCGAGCCTCTCGAACATGGCGATTCCGTTCAGTGACGACATGAGTAGCAGAGACGCACCCGAAGGATCGGGCGACTTGTTGACCGCGAAGAAGCGCACGAGTTCAGCTCGCAGCCCGGCCAACGCCGATTGGGGATGCCGCGCCGCTAGCTCTTCGAGACGAAAGCCAGGACGCGTCATCAGTGGAACGAAGATGGGTACGGCCGCGCGGAAGTACTCCAGAATTGCCATGGCCAGCTCGCGTAGAGTAGTCTCGAACTCTCCCTCCACAGCGAGCCGGCGGAGTTGTTTGTTCATGTCGATTGGCGGCGGCACCATGGCAGCCAAAAAGAGTTCGGTCTTGGTAGGGTAGCGTTGAAAGAGCAACCCTTCAGAGACGCCGGCATGTTTGGCGATGGCCCGAGTGGATGCCGCAAATCCTTGCTCAACAAATACCTCACGAGCCGCCGTGAGGATGTCCTTGTCGGGAATCGACTTTTTACGCGCCACGGCCCAATTATAAGTGAGTGCTCACGATGCGACTACAGTTTCTTTCCGCAGACGAGTCAGTCTGTCAAGACTCCCCACGAACGGCTTCAAACCGCTCCGCAGGATGACCGCCGCGATGGAAAGCGAAATTGCCGCGACTGTGGCCATCGAGTAGGGCAGCATAGCTTCGTCGCGAAATACGTAGTCCGTCAGCAACGCAATGGCTGTGGGGCCGAAACCCATTCCTATCAGTGTGTTAACGAATAGGTAGGAAGCAGCCGCCTGGCCTCGCATTTCATTGGGCATGATTTCGGTGATTGCCGATGGGGCGACTCCAAACGGGCTGGCGAGCAGGAAGTTGCAAGGGAGAAACAAGAGGAAGGCGAGTTCGGGAGGCTGAGCGAGGACGCAGACAACGGCAATGGGCAGCCAGCAAAGGGCGGCGAGCAGCATGACACGCATATTGGCGTCGCGATAGCCGCGGGAGCGAAGGGAGTCGGCGAGCCGTCCGCCGCAGACGATGCCGGCCGGACCAGAGACGATAATGAAGAGGCCAATCTTCAAGCCGGTTTCTGCCGGGGTCCAGCCATGCACGCGCATGAACAGCGTGGGAATCCAGGCGCCGAAACCATAGGCGGTCATGGCGATAAATGCGATGCCGAAGTGGTGACAAAGAAAGGTGCGCGAGTTCAGCCGCATGTACCGGAGCACGTCGCGAAACGGGATGGCCGTTTGCGACCGAACCTCGCGCCGTTTAGGTTCACGCACGGTCAGCAGCAGGAGGGCGCACGCGATGCCGGGCAGTCCCACTGCAAAGAAGATAAGCTGTCACGGGCGGATTGCACCCAGTAGAGGGAAGGTCCACGTTTCCTGGCGCGAGGCAAACAGGAGGACGAGTCCGCCAAGAATCATCGCCAGGCCGTGGCCAAG
>DASRHX010000845.1:0-7636 GCA_035650295.1 Bryobacteraceae bacterium
AGGAGCGGGCCCCGGAACGTTTGCCATCACACTGGGCAACTTCGCACTTTTGGGTGGTGGCGCCATCACCAACGTGACTTACAATTCGGGCAATTTGCTCGAGGGCGATTTCTCGAGCGTGGCATGGAATGGCACCGATGCCCTCTTCACCGGTAGCACCGCCGGCGACTACGACGCCGTTGGCGGCGCTACTGTGGTTTTCGATGTCACCCTAGCCTCCACAGCCATCCCGGAGCCGTCTTCCATCTGGTTAGTCGGCCCTGTCCTTGGCGGATTGCTGGTCAGTCTCAGGAAACGTCGTAAGGCCTCCTGACATCGCCCTACGGGCAGCGGCCGCATCTAGCGCCTCGTCGCCCTGATCATGCAGTAAGTCATTGACCCCAGCGGCGCGCTGGCCAGCGGTAGCAGTAGCGGTGCCAATACGTTGTTCCAGCGCGCGCGGGTCATTTTCCGCTTGCCAAATACCACATCCGTCAGCAGGAACTTCAGCGTCACCCAGGGGATGTGCGCCACTGAAGGCGCCACACGCAACTGCAGGTCCTCAACAACGATTTCCGCAAAGCCAAGCTGCTCCAGCCGTGCCGTAAAAAGGTCAAGCCGGCCAAGCTCCTCGATCACCCAGCACTCACAGAGCTTGCGGTGTATGCGCTCCTGTATTGCGCTCGCAAACCGGCCGTGCCTGAGAAAGCCGTCCGCAACCACGAGGCGTCCGCCAGGCCGCAATAGGCGGTGCGCCTCCGCCAGAAGTGCGCCCTTGTCCGCGCCGTGCGCATGACAACTGCTCTCGATCGCGTATGCTCCGTCGTAGCTGCGGCCCGGCAGAAGAGTGTTTTCGTAGTCGGCCTCAAGGACGCGCACCCGCTCCATGCAGCCCGCTGCGCGGTTAAGCTCACGTGCCTGTTCCACCTGCCAAGGCACGCGCGTGACTCCCACTAGGCGTGCCCGCGGCAGGCGGCGCGCAAAGCTGCGCAGCGTGGCGCCAAGTCCGCAGCCCAGGTCGAGCAGTCTCGGTTCCGCGATACCGCGCACATGCAGCCGATCGAGCACCTCCGCATTCATCTGCTCCAGCATGGATTCGCGGTGCAGTGGATTCGCACCGCTGCGGTAGTAGCCGAAGTGCATGTTGAACTCGGAGCTCCACGCCGCGTAATCCGGACCAGCCTCGCTGTAGTACTGCTCCAAGCCAATCTGTGGAGCCGCGTGCGCATGGGCGGCTGGCTGTGCGGCGGCTCGTGCGGTCGCATTCACATCCGCGGTAATCATTTCTCCCCCTTCGCCTTGCGCTGTCTCGGCAGCCACTTTGTTACACCTGCACCCAGATTGATAAGGCTGCGTAGTGTGTTGGGCGGCAGCTTGATCATCTGCTGGTACCAACCGTGCATCTCTTGCAGAAAAGAGTGCATGTTGGCGATGCGGGCCGTCACCTCGGGCTGCTTCTCCGCGCGCGCTTCGGCGGCAAGCCGGCCCAACGCGACGATGGTGGGTTCAATCTCTCGCTCCACGCGCTGCTGGACCACCGTCAGAAAGAGCTGCCACACGTCGTGCGAAGTAGAGAAGAAGTCGCGCCGGTCGCCCATCTGATGCGTCACGTGCACCAAGTGCCAGTTCTGTAGTTCCCGCAGGCTGGTGCTCACGTTCGAGCGCGCCACCGACAGCGCTTCCGCGATCTCCTCGGCGGTAAGCGCTTCCGCCGAAATGTAAAGTAGCGCGTGCACGTGCGCCACGGTGCGGTTCACGCCCCACCGGCTGCCCATTTCGCCCCAGTGAAGGATGAACTCGCGCGCCGTCTTGGTCAGTTCCATCGCCATTCCCTTCTATACTGTAATTTCAGTATATACAGAAATTACAAAAAGAGAAGGGCAACTTTTCCCGCCACCCGAAAATCGAGCCGATACCGCAGGGGTGCGGAATTCGTCTTAGGTCGCCTCTCTAATCGCCCTACTCTGAAACACCTGCCCCTCGGCGGGCATCCACAATCATGGAGGATCCAGGTATGCGCAATGGACTACTAGGCGGCAGTTCGATGAGGCGATCTTTTCGGGCAATTCTGGCCCTGACAATGCTTGGCCAAGCGGGGCAAGCGCAGCCCCCCAAGGCTTTGGTCGTACTGAATGCCGCCGGCGGGAGCACTGTGGTTGCGCCGGATTCCATCGCTTCCGCGTTTGGACGAGGTATCGGGGCCCCCACGAAATCGGCTCTTTCCCAGCCCCTTCCAACAACTCTCGGCGGTGTCAGCGTACAAAGCACCGATTCCGCGAAAGCTTCCGTGATGCACCCGCTATTCTACGTCGCGCCGAATCAGATCAATTTCGTGATTTCGGCGGGCGTAGCGAAGGGCATGGCGACGGTCAGGATCCTCAATGGCGATAGCCCTGCTCCGTCGGTTGACGTACAAGTGGCCACGATCGCACCGGGTCTTTTTACGGCCAACGGCGCCGGCGTCGGCGTTGCCGCGGCCATCGCAATCCGAAGATCGATCGCGACTCAGACCGATTCGCCGATCCCAGTCTTTCATTGCGACGCCAACGGTTGCACTTCGGCTCCCATCGACATTGGTGGCGACTCGCAAGTCTTTCTGGAGCTGTACGGAACTGGTATTCGCGGCCGCAGTGCGCTATCCAACGTGTCAGTCAAAATCGGCGGCGTAACGGCGCCGGTTCTGTTTGCGGGCCCACAGGGACAGTTTCCGGGGCTTGATCAGGTGAACATTGCAATGCCCACGGGGCTTAACCGGCATGGCGAGCAGGATTTGGTACTCACGGTAGACGGTATAACGGCGAACACCGTTCGCGTCAACGTCCGCTGAGTTCCCCCTAGTGGTCGCCGCGGTACTTCTCGCCCGCCTCAACCCGCGTGACCAGCCTGTTCTCCTTCGGTGGAATGGGGCACGACGAATAAGGGTTGATCGCGCAATAAGGGTTGTACGCCTTGTTGAAGTCCAGCACGACCTTACCGTCCTTCGGCATTTCCGCGTCGAGGTATCGCCCGGCCCCGTAGGTCTCGCGGCCCGCTGTGAGGTCCTTGAACATAAAGAACAGCTTGTCTCCGCTCGCCGTGGGCTCCAGGCGCCGCGGCTCGCCATTGAGCCGGAATGTCACGTACCCCGGCGCCTTCGAAGTTCTCACCCGCCCGGTTGTATCGGGAATCCTCACCTCCTTCGGCTGCGGATACGGCGTAAACACCGCCTCCACCCGGTAATTCGCGTTCACGGGAAACCATAGCGCTCCCTGGAACATTGTCCGGTAGGAGCTTTGCGTGTCGCTAATGGCCACCTGGAAGTTCCCGTCGAGGCCTGCCACGCTGATTTTGAAATCGCCAAACTCAATCGCGTCGCGTGGCTGGGACCCAAGGCCCGTCCGCAATACCGCCGGGCCGCTCATCTGCTTGGCGTTCAGCTTCACAACGATTTCAGCAGCCGGCTCGAAGGTGACCATATCGCCTCTGCGTTCGACAACGCCGGCACGCTTCGGCGCGCGATCCGGCAACTGGATATGGCTGGACGCGTTGCTGCCAACCTCGCTCCTGCCCTCCGGCAAGTTCTGGCGCCCGATGAGCAGCAGGGGGCCCTTCTCCGACCGCAGATCGTGATCGTACTCTTTTCGCCACGCGGCAATCGCAGCTTGGTAGCTGGCGTCCGCTCCGCCAAGCCGGGCGCCGCTCGCGGCCAGCGTTGCTGCGGCCCGCCACAAATCCCTACGCAACATAGGCCGACACTAACACAGCGCGATAAGTTCGTCTAGGGAACCGACGAAGACGCGGGACTACCGTATCGCGCGCGTCCCTTTGCTTCGCGCTTCGATCGCTCCAAGTGCGGCGGCGCGTAGGAAACGGCGGAACTTGGGGCATTCCATGTGGCTCGGCGCGGGACAGGCCGCGGCATGCCGCAGACCGTCGCGCATCGCGCTGAGTTTGCGGATTGTCCTGTCCAGCTCATCCGCTTTAGCCGCGAGCATCTGCCGGTCAATGCGCGGCCGTCCGTCCGGCGCAAACATAAGCGCGATTTCATCGAGCGAAAAGCCCGCGGCGCGCCCCAGCGCGATCAGCGCCAGCCGTTCCAGCACGCCGGGATGGAACAGTCTGCGAAGGCCCCGCCTGCCGATAGAGGCGATCAGCCCCTTTTCCTCATAAAATCGCAGCGTCGAAGCGGGAACACCGGAGCGCTTCGCGACCTCGGATATGTCCATGTCTCTCATCCTCTTGACTTCAAGTCAACTTGAAGTGGCATCATACAGCTTAACCCTTTCGGGAAGACAGGCCAAAGGAGATGATCATGAATGCCGCCCACCAGACCGATGACGAGCAGATGACGCTATGGAACGGCCTCGCCGGACGCGCCTGGGTCGAGGCACAGGCGTTGCTCGACCAGACGTTCCAACCGTTCGAAGACCTGCTGGTCGAAGTGGTTTCGGCTGCGAGACCCGCCGGCCGCATACTCGACGTCGGCTGCGGCGCCGGCAGTACAACGCTCGCCGTTGCGCGCCTGCTCGGCGCAAAGGGTCGCTGCACCGGAATCGACATTTCCGATCCGATGATCGCCACCGCCCGGGCCCGCGCCGAACGGGAAACTTCGCCGGCGAGCTTCATCCGTGCCAACGCGCAAATCCACGCCTTCGCGCCGGCCAGCTTCGGCATGATCATTTCGCGCTTCGGCGTAATGTTTTTCGACCATCCCGTCCGGGCCTTTGCGAACTTGCGGCGTACGGCAAGGGAGAACGCTGAACTCCGCTTCATCGCCTGGCGAACTCCCTCGGAAAATCCGTTCATGACCACGGCCGAGCGCGCCGCCTCGCCGTTCTTGCCAAACATTCCCGCCCGCCGGCCGGACGCGCCGGGGCAGTTTGCCTTCGCCGACCACCGCCGCGTCTACCGCATTCTGGAAGACAGCGGCTGGACCGAGGTCGACATCCGGCCAATCGATGTTGCCTGCACCCTGCCCGAGAAGGAGTTGGTTCACTACTTCACCAACCTCGGTCCACTCGGCACAATCCTGCACGAGGCCGACGGCCCGGCTCGCATGCGGGTCATCGAAACGGTCCGCACCGCTTTTGATCCTTATGTGCACGGAGAACAGGTCCGCTTTACCGCCGCCTGCTGGATGGTCGGCGCTCGAGCGTAGATGGGCGCGAAGCAGCCGCCGTGTCAAGCGGCGAAGCGGCGTGGAGCGGATTCGGTGTGATTGTAGAATCTGCTCATGTCCTCAAAACTCGCTGCAGTCTGGGGCGTGCTGGCCGTGCCGCTCCTGTTGATGCTCTCGGCCGGTGGCGCATTGGCTGCGGATCTCCTTCGCTACACCGTACGATTCGATCCATTTGAAGTGGAGCTGACCCTTCCCAGCGGCGCCAAGGAAAAAAGGGAACTTCCACGGCAGGCCACTTACTTCCTTCACCGCGCCAATAACCGTTGGCCCATACCCGACGGACCCGCCGGCCGGCAAGTGCGATGTGAGGTTCGCTGGATCGGGTTGCCGGCGGACTGGCGCTTGGTGACCAGCTTTGGTATCGATCGCCGCGTCGAGCGATTTGAGACGACTCTTGGAAGGTTACGCAAGGCAGTGTTCGCTGCTGGCGACTTCCGTATTGCACGAAGCAAGAGGGGGATGGTGCTGGTCACCCGGGGCTCATGGAAGCTCTCCGATGCGGAGTTTCTAACCCTCATGGATCGCATCGCGGAGCCGCACACCGCCCTTTGGCGCGATCGCGGGGTGGGCGGCCACCGCGTTTTTTTGTTGCCCTCCAGCAAAAACTGGGGAGGGGAAGGGCGAACGAAAGGACTCGTGGTAGAAGGATCGCCGGACACTTTCGAGCAGGCGGCCTTTGCCCGTTTGCTCTCCCATGAACTCTTCCACGAATGGAACCCGCGCCGGCTGCATTCTGCAGACGATGAAACCCTCTATTGGTTCACGGAAGGATTCACCGACTACTATGCCGTGGCTTCCGTCTGGCGTTCCGGCCTCTGGAGTTTCGAACAGGTGCTCGAATACTCCAATGAAGTAGCCCGGCTCTACTACACGTCGCCGATGCGCAACCTTACTCCTGACCGCATGGTGGCGCTCCGCCAATCCAATACCGAGGCCAACGAATTACCCTACCGGCAGGGTTTCCTTTTGGCCGCGCATTGGAACGGGAACGGGAGCGGGAAAAGCCTGGACCTCGCGATGAGGAACCTGATGAAAGACAATGGCGAGCCTCTTTCCAACTCTCGCATCACAAGAGCGCTGCGTTCCATTGGAATCGAGAAAGCGGAAGAGGAAGTTCAACAATTTGTAGTGGAAGGAAGGACCATCTCATTGCGCCCTAACTTGTGGGGCGCTTGCGCCGCCGAGACCAGGAAGGAGTTCGCTCGGTTCGATATGGGATTTGACGTGAAGGAATCGGAAAAGTCCAAAATCATCCACGGCGTCAAGCAGGATAGCAATGCGTGGCGGGCGGGCGTTCGGGATGGCCAGAAGTGGACGCCGCGCGACGTGGTGTGGGGTGACGCAAGCTATCTTGCGGGCATCGATATTGAGGACGAACAAGGCAAACGTCGAATCCAGTATTATCCGGCATCGGCCACTACCTTCTCAGTCCCGCAATACAAAGCCAACACCGCCCGCTGCGATCCCTGGACGCTCACACCGGTGTCCGCGCCGCGATGATGCTCAAATCATCTCGCCGCACACAATTCTGTGTCCGTCCGGCGTCCTCAAACCGAACTCTCTCAGCCCCCATGGCTTGTTCGTCGGCTTCGAAGAAACAAGTGCCCCTTTCTCCACGAACTCCCGGTAAAGCTCATCCACGCCTTCGACATTCCAGTACGCAAAGTAGGAGTGATTTCCCAGTTCGCTCGCTGGCCGCTCATCGACGCACTCACCGAGCATCACACGGAAACGGTCACGCGTCAGAAAACTCCAACCCTCCGCGTCAATCGGGTCCTTTTGGAAACCAAGGACGTCCACGTAGTAACGAGTCGATACCTCAAGATCGCGGACGGCCAATACGCACCGGGAATTGACAATTTGAGCCACGCACTCTTCCTCCGCTTGAGGATACAGGATAGGTTGCGATCCGCTACCGCACGATCGTCGCTCTCTCCTTGAGAACGCGCGCCGCCTGCTCCACAATGTCGCGGATAATCTCGGCCGCCGGTTTGATCTCCCGCACCATCCCTACACTCTGGCCTGCAAGAAAATCCATCGACTCAATGTCGCCTGTGGCATCGCGCGCGGGCGGAATGCCGCCGAAGCGAGGCAGCGGCATGCGCATGCCGCCAAGCGTTACTTCTCCAATAATCGGTTCGTCGGGCCGCTGCTCCGAACCGCGTTTTTCTTCGGCCAGCCAGCGCTCAACAAATGGCGTCCGTAGTGTGCGAAGAGGCGCGTTGGGCCAGCCATTGCCGAACAATGTCGTGCGAACCGTATCCTCTTCGCTGGCGGCGATGACCTTCTCTTTGTATAGCTCGTGGGCGTTGCATTCTGTTGCCGCGATCAGCCGCGTTCCCAGCACAATCCCCTCCGCGCCGAGCATCAATGCCGCCGCCAGTCCTCTTCCGTCCGCGATACCGCCCGCGGCTACCACCGGCGTTGGCGTGACGCTATCGGCCACGCGAGGAACCAGCGCCATCGTGCTCACCGTGCCGGCGATGTGCCCGCCCGCCT
>DASRHX010000846.1:0-4316 GCA_035650295.1 Bryobacteraceae bacterium
GAACAGGAACTCACTGATGCTGAAGCCGGGGTCCACCAGCATCGGCGCCGCCTTGACGAACACGAAGTAAAAAATGCTCAGCACGAAAATGATCGCGCTGATGCCGCAGAGCCGGATGATGAGCTCGAGGGTCTTCTCGGCCGCAATCGCCCATCTCGCGCGCCTCGGTTTAGCTGTGCGCGCCGCAGCGGCGGGCCGAGCTTCCCCGCGGGCTGCCACCAATGTAACTGGAGAACTCACGATAAAACGACGTTGTAAGTTCGCGATTTACAGCTTCGCCTGCTGCTGCTTTGGCACGGGAACATAGCCGGTCTCCTGCACGATCTTCTGGCCCGCATCCGACAATGCCCATTGGATAAATTCCTTCGCAGCTCCCTGCGGTTCACCCAGCGTGTAAAGGAAGAGCGGCCGGGAAATCGGATACGTTTTCTTTTGTGCGTTTTCGATGTTTGGCGGATAAGAGGGCGCGCCGGCCTTTGCCGAGACTTTGAGCATCTTGACTTCCGGCGTGGCGTAGCCCATGCCGCTGTAACCGATCGCGCACGGCGTGTGCATCACCAGGTCCACCACTTCCTTCGAACCGTTCATGTCGCGGGAACCGAGCTTGAAATCCTTTTTGTTTAACACGTGCTCGCGGAAAAACTCGTAAGTGCCCGAACTGGATTGGCGGCTCACGCGAATGATTTCGCCGCTTTGGCATCCCGGAACATTCCCGCCGAGGGCGGACCAACTCGCGAGGTTGCCGCCTTCGGCATAAATCGACGCCAGTTGCTCAATGCTGATTTCGTTCATCGGATTATCCTTGTGAACGTAGATCGCCAGGCAATCGAAGCCGACTGTGATCTCCTTCGCCTGCTTGCCGCTTTGCTGTTGCGCCTTGGCGCGCTCCTCTTTCTTCATGTCGCGGCTCGAAGCCGCAATCTCGATTGTGCCGTTGATGAGCGCCGCAATGCCAACCCCCGAACCGCCTCCACCCACTTCGATGCTCACGTCCGGCTTGACGCCGCGATACGCCTCGGCCCATGCCTGGGCGAGGTTCACCATCGTGTCCGAACCCTGGATTTGAAGGGTCGTTTTGCCGCCGGAAGAGCCAGGGGAACCCTTGCCTGAATCGGCGTCGCTTTTGCTGCAGCCCAGTTGCCCGGCGCAGATCAATGCTGCCACGCACGCGCTGCCAATCAGTTGTAATTTGTGGTTTTTCATAATTGTTAATCGTTTATTCGTTGTCTCCGAGGATCGCCTCAGAAAGGTCTGTGATATGTTCGTGAATGAATCGGTAAGCGGTTTCGTAAGCGGCCTTAAGGTCGGCGGGTGAACCGGCGCTCGTCGCCGGATCCTTCACCGCCCACTCGAGCATCACCAGCTTGTTCGGAAGCTCCGGAAGTGCCTTTTTCACCTCCGGATCGAGCGCGACGATGACCTGATAATGCTCCAGGTTGGGGATTTGGTCGATCGATTTGGAAGCCGCGCGCCGCATCTCGATGCCCTTTTGCTTCAGGAACTCGACCAACGCCGGATCGACCGGCTTCGGATCGATTCCCGCGCTGGTAAAAACCAGCTTGGGCTGGCCTAGTGAGTTCGCTATCGCTTCGGCCATCTGGCTGGCGCTGGAATTGGTTTGGTCGACAAAAAGAATCCGCGTCGCTTCCGTCCCTTGGTGCTTGTAGGACTCGCCGGTGCAGACATAGAGCACCTCCTCGCAGATGTTCTTCGCCTGATCGGACACGCGTTCGAGCCGCCGCGCAACGGTCAGCAACGGCGTGAGCGCTTCCAGCGGGATTTTGCTTTCGCTGTGCGCCTTTAAAAGCGCCGCATTGATTTTGTGTCGCAACACATCCACTTCATCCTCGATCGCCATGGTCTTTCGCGCCACGTCGGCGTTTTGCTCGATGAACGCCTGCACCGCCGTGTGCAGCATGGGAATCGAAAGATTGGCGATCTCGACAAATTGCGGGTGGAACGCCTTCAGATCGTATTTTGCCAGCTGCAGGATCTGGCGCGCGATGCTTTCCGCGTAGTCCCCAATGCGTTCCAGCTCGGCGTTGATTTTAATCGTGGAATAAACAAACCGCAGATGACCGGCCACAGGCTGCTGGCGGATGATGAACTCCAGGCAGAGCCGGTCCACCTGCTTTTCCAGCTCATCGATGTGGCGGTCGCGAAGAATGACCGAATACGCAAGCTGCCGGTTGGATTCCTGCAACGCCTTCAGGCACGTCGTGAGCGCCTGCTCGCAAGCCCGCGCCATGTCCTGAATCTTGCCCCGGATCAGATCTATGTCCCGCTGCAGAGTCGCTTCCAAATGCGTTGTCATCTCTGTTACGACTTTGGCGCGCATTTATTACGGCCAAAGGGCGAACCTGTTACGTTTGTGTGACGAAACGCGCCCCAGAGACTTTTCGCGCCCGAAGGGCTTGGATATATAGCCCCGGGCATTCGCCCCCGGGTTTGACGATCCTCCATCATCGAAGGCGCTTGGATTGGGGCGTTTCGTTCTTCATAATTCGCTTATGGCGAAAGTCGCCCTTCTCTTCCTTGCTCTGCTTGCGAACGCCTGTAGCACGACCACGACGCAGCAGCGCGAGACCTCGGCGTCCCTGCCACCGACCATTATATGGACCGCGGACGACGAATTCCTCCGCAGTATCATCGACGATCGCCGTAACTGGATCGATTCCAATGCTCCGTAAAGAATCTTCCCACGGTGGACTCAAACCCGGCGTGCACGGATTCTCTCACTCCTTTCAATTGGACTGCGTTCCGCCGATCTGCCACGATTAAGAAGTGAACGGAATACTGCCGACCTGGGCCCAGGAATTCTTTGTAGTCTCAGGTCACATCTCCCTCAAGGTCCTTGCACTTCTCTGCTTCTCCGGGCCTGTGGTTCCGTTGGCTGCCACCCTCTTTCTCAAGAAAGCGTCGGTCCACTGTTTTCGGCGCAATCGTTCGCTGCTTGTACAGTTAGGAATCCTTCAGGCGTTGTCCTTCGGGCCCTATCTGGTGGCGGAGGCCTTCGATGAGCGTAACGCTCATCACGCGCTTATCATACCATTCGCGATGGGCGTAGTGATGTTTGTCGTTACGTTCGCCTACTCCGTTCATTTTGTTGTCTCGGCCATCAAAGGCCGCCTCGAGACACCGGTTGGCTAAACCGGACGCCATCGGTAATTCACGGTTCAACGCGAAAGCGCCGCTTCCGTATCGTTTGTGCGCCACCACTCAAATACTTCCCGCAAATCGTTCGTGCCTTTCAGTTGAAAATAATACTCTCCGTAAGACGCACTCGACTACGGGACCCAGCCGGGCAACGCGGCGGCCTGCTTCACCCACGTCGCCATCTGCGCTTCGTCGAGCTCGTCGCCTTCGTGGATGTCGATCCAGCGCGCGTCCTTGCTCTTCGGCGTGCCACCGGGCGGCACCGGTCGCAGCGACGTGCCGCGGAAGAAGGTCACCTTGACGTAGCGGGTGAAGACGTGGAACGACAGGAACCAGCCCTGGCCCTCGATGCCGTAAAATGGTGAGTTCCACTTCACGGCCTTGCGCACGTTGGGCACGGTTCGCACGATGAGCGCGTCGAGGCGCTTCCCGACGTCGCGCTTCCAGCCCGGCATCGCGGCGATATACTCCTGCACCGGGGCGTCGCCGTCGGCCTTCGCGATCTGCGGGTTGCCGCCTGAGAGGAGGACGCGGACCTTCTCGCCTTTCCGCGCCGTGATCGGCTTGGCCTCATTCGCACCCGGCCTGCCCTTCGCGCCTGCCTTCGCCGATCCTTTGCTCCTCGTGGTTGCCTTTCGATCCGACAAGCTCGACCGCTCCTTTCTCGACGCGCTTCATGGTGCCGCAATCCGCGGCTGCCTGCGCTGTGCAACGCTGCAAACAGGGCTGGCATGCCCAGCGATCCGGGCGCGGTCGCGTCCGGCAAGGCGTATCCGGGGCGCTTCGCTTCGTCGCGCCGCCTGGGCGATCAGTCGCGGCCACCGCCGCGTGTGCCGAGAGCCGCCGAGGAAGGCGGCGGAGGCGCCTGACCCCGCCTCACGCCCCGTGCCGCGCCCGCGAATCCTCCGGCGCCTGTTCCCGCTCGTTCATCCCGTAGTCCCGCAGCACCGCCGCGACACGCAGGCGGTAGCCGGCGAAGATGCCCGCGCGCCCTGCTGCCTGAGTCGCGCGGTGGCCCTCGTGGTTGCGCCAGCGTGCCACCGCTGCCTCGTCCTCCCAGAAGGAGAGGGAGAGCAGCTTCGCCGGGTCGGTCAGGCTGCGGAACCGCTCGACCGAGATGAATCCCGGCATCGCCTCGAGCATCGGCCTGAGCCGCGCCG
>DASRHX010000847.1:0-20377 GCA_035650295.1 Bryobacteraceae bacterium
GCCGAATTGACCAGCCAGGTGGAGTGCAGACCCGTAACGACCCGGACGCAGATTCCCCACAGCACGTAGGGGAGCCCGCCGATAGCACCCAGCAGGACTGCCAGTGCGACCAGGGGAACCCAGTGATAACTGTTCAGCACCCGGTAAAAACTGTGTTTCGCGAGATCGGGCGCGTACTTCGACATGAGACGCGTGTTGCTGTGTGTCGCTTCACCAAGCAGAATCCAACCGATATGGGCCCACCAGGCGCCATCGCGGGGGGAGTGCGGATCGCCAGGCTGGTCGGACTTCTGGTGGTGGATGCGGTGTGTAGCGACCCAGTGGATGGGCCCGCCCTCCAGGGTGAGGGCGCCACAAAGGGCGAAAAAGTATTCCAGGAACTGGGGCACCGAGTAGGAGCGGTGGGTGTGAAGGCGGTGGTAGCCCAAGCTGATTCCCAGGCCGATGGTCACGCAATACAGGAAGACGCACAAGGCAACGGCGCTCCAACTGAACATAAAGAGGGCGGCGACGGCTCCGGCGTGAAGAATTGCCAGAGCGAGGGCGGTGGGCCAGTTAAGCTTATTGCGGTCGGGTAATAAGATCGGATCTTGGCTCAAGAGATTTCCCTACAAAGGATGGTGCATCCCTAACTTACCAGGGACTTCCCCAATGCTTTGTAAGAGTTGTGTAATTCCTGCATAGTACTGTGCCGGGAAGAGGTATAGATGCAGCGACCCTGATGGGCGGCTGGTGGTACCGCCCGGGGTCGGTCCGATTAGATCGGCGCTAGGCTCACCGGGGCGAGGATCTTGGCTCCAAATTCATAATGACGTCATCGACGTCGCCGTCGACGCGGACCTCGATGGTATTAGCAGCCCGCAAGTATCGGCTACTGAACTCGGCGGGGCCTTTCCATTTCTCTTCGTCGATGGCCCCCTTCGGACGAAGCACGGAATACCCTGACACGAGCCCGTAGCTCTTGACGGACGCCATTATTTGATAGGGACCGCTGGCAAGACCCTTAAATTCGAACCGGCCATCAGGGCCGAGCAATACCGATTGACTATCCATCAGCGCAAACGACCGTCTGAGCACAGAGCCGCCCGACCCAAGTTCGTACTTGACCTCTTCACCGCAAGCCTGACATTGCGGAGTCAGGAAAACGCGCATCCCATCCGCTATCGGCCGTCCATCGGCCAAGACTACTCGTCCGCGCAGCCTGTGACCCGCCGACATCTTCAGATCTCCGAGGTCTACGTCTTCCAGGTCCTTGCGAGTCGCTAGTTTAACCGGCTGGATGGCGCCGCGGGCCGAAATCGACTCCATCTTGGCATAAAGATGCCAGTCAACCGGCGTTGGGACATTCGTGAATGCAAACGTGCCGTCCTCCTTCGTGCCGACCCGAATCTCCTCGTAGCCGTTTCCGTTCATGTGGTTCGTGGAATAAAGCCCCATCTCGGCGCCCGCGACAGGTTTGCCGCCTTGTAACACGCGCCCGCGGACCACGGCTCCCTCGTTAAGTACGATGATTTGGCGATTCGCTCCTGTCGGCACGGCCAGCAACTTCTTCGGGGCCATGCCTCGCGCTTCTACCAACAGCACCATGCTCGTAGCAGCAGCGCCGTACGCGATTTCAAACTCGCCTCGTTCGTTGGTCACGGCGAGGGGCTCGAGGCCGTCGGGAGCTCCATAGATTTGCCGTCCACCAGGTTCGGCAACCCCCTGAGCCTCCACGATGGCATTACGCAATGGCGCTCCGGCAGGGTCCACGAGGCGTCCCAGCACGACCCGTGCGGGATCCTCCACGGCCGGGCGGCGCTCGAGGACAGCCCGCGCCGGAGCCGAGGAATCGATCCTCGGAACAAACGTGGGCCGATAGCCCTCGCGTACCACCAGGAGACGGAACCGCAAATCGGAACTTAGCCCGGCGATCACGAACGCTCCATTGGCATCGCTGATCGTCCGTTTTCCGCAATCGGGATAACAGGTGGGGCAGTAGGTGCTGTATCCGACCTTGACGCCTGCCGAATAGACAATCACGGTGGCCTGAGCGACGGGTTGCCCCGCAGTGGTCACCACATTTCCAGTAACCGTGACGCGATCCGCTGCAAGGGAAGATGCGACAGTGAACGAAATCGCCGAAAACACCGCCAGAACGCGATGCCCAGATCGCATAGTCATGCGCTCGATTTTGTCAGGCCGGTTGCGCCGGTGCAAGGGGCCCAAGGCCGCTAGTTATCGGCGGCTTAGCTTGGTCCGGAAGAACTCCACCACCTTGTCCACGGGGAAGCCCGTTGGGTGGTCTTCGCGTAAAATCAGCTCACAACTGACGCCCAGCTTGTCCGCCTTCTCTTTGAGCGCAAAGCCAAACTTTGGATGATGAATGTGCTGCTCACCAGAGGAATTCGGTGGCAGCGGATCGTTGCGTTGACTGTAGAACACCAGAATCGGCGGATCGTCGGCGGTGAGGTGATTGATGGGGGAGGAATCTTCGAACAGAGGGAAGAACCGTGGATTGTCGGCATCGGCCGGCGAACTCATGCCAAACAGCGTCACAAGCGCGGGATGAACCTGGTTCGTATTCATGAGCTTCTTGATGAATCGGGGGTCATAGGACGACTGGGCGGCAAACGGTGCGATCGCCGAGAGGCGCGTGGATTGGCGTAATACCGGATCGGAATTCCGAGGATCAGCTAAATCCTTGTGGTAAGCGAGCCATTGAGAAATCCCTGCTCCCGCCGACCCGCCGAAGGCGCCAATGCGGGTTGGATCTATGTTGTAGTTCTTGGCGTTGAGGCGAAGGAACTGCAGCGCCCGGGCGCTATCCAGCATCTGGGCCGGATAAGGCGCGGCGTCGGACAACCGGTAGTTTGCCGCTGCAACACTAATTCCAGTAGCACGGAGCTTCATCAGAAGCTCAGGATTGAGCGTCCTCTTATCGCCTGCACGGAAGCCGCCTCCGTGATAGTAGATCGCGAGCGGGGTTGGCGTTGCGCTCTTGGCAAGCCAGACGTCGAGCACATTGCGCTCATGCGGTCCATATTTGATGTCCGAATGGTCTGGAGCGGGGAGTGGCGGCTGCTGTTGTGGCTGGGCGACAAGCAGGCCGGAAAAAACCAGCAGGCTAAGACATCGACAGATACGATTTCTCATTCGGATACCTCCGTTCGGGTGCGGTCATTCGGCAACCATGATAATCCGGTGACCGGGAGGCGCGTCGTGGTTCTTCGGCTTGCCTTTCAAGAATTTTAGGTAGACAATTCCACAACAGGATCTGGTGAAACTCGGTTTGGGGAGGGTGATTTGAAACATCGAATCGTTGTGGTATTGGCTTGCGCCGTCTTCCTTGCTGCGACACAAACCGCAAGCGGGCAGGCCGTCTACGGAAGTATTGTCGGCGCGGTTACGGATGCAACGGGCGGCGCCGTGCCTGGCGCGAAGATCATCATTACCGACATCGGGCGCGAGGTAACCAACACTCCTTCGGTCAACGAAGCCGGCTACTATGCTCAGCGATTCCTGATCGTGGGCAGATACCGGGTTCGCGTAGAAGCTCCAGGATTCAAGACATTCGTGCAGGACAACGTGGGCGTCTCAGTGGACACCGAAGTGCGCGTGGACGTCAAGCTGGAAGTAGGCGAAGTGACGCAGACGATTGAGGTGAGCGCGGAAGCGGGCATCCTCAAGACCGAGCGAAGCGACGTAGCAACGACGTACAGCGATCGCGTCATTACAAATCTTCCCATCCTGAACCGGAGGTTTACGAACTTTCAGCTCATGACTCCGGGCGTCGTGGCATTTCCCACGAGCTTGACAGCAGCCTCGGCAGAAAATCCTCAGGGCTCCTATCGCATGCTGGTCAACGGGCAGAGCTTTGCGGGAACTTCGCACCTTCTGGACGGCACCGACAACCACGACGCAGTACTCGGCTGGATCGTGATCAACCCGACTCTTGAATCGGTCACCGAAGCCAAGATCACCACTGCAAACTACGACGCGGAGTTTGGCGTGGCCAGCGCCGGCGTAGTAAGTGCGCAAACGAAGTCCGGCACGAACCAGCTTCACGGCAGCGTTTTTGAGTTCCTCCGCAACAGCCGGATGTTCGCCCGGAATCCGTTCACACAGTCGCGTATTATTCCCAATTCCGGCGGGCGCAGCATTCCACTCACTCAGTGGAACCAATTTGGCGCGTCGATCGGCGGAGCCGTGATCAAGAACAAACTGTTCTACTTTGGCGACTACCAGGGAACGCGCCGCAATACTGGAGGCGGCACGCTATTGCGCGTGCCCACGCTGGAGGAACGCGCTGGAGATTTGAGCGCCACGGGTTACCCGATTTTTGACCCGCTCACGGGTGCGACCCCGGCGGCACGGATGAGGTTCGCGAACGATCGTATCCCCGCGAGCAGGCTCTCAGCTCAATCGCAAAATCTTTTGAAGTTGATTCCGGGACCGAACACGAGTGCGGCTCTCGATCAGCCAAACTTTGCTTCCTCGGGCGGGGTGCGATTCAACGACGATGCCTTCAACATTCGCGTAGATCACTACACGAGCGATAGGCTGCACCTATTCGGCCGATACTCGCTGCAGGATTTTGGCATGGTCGCTCCGGGATCGTTCGGTCTCGTGGCGGGCGGTCCGGGTCTGGATTCTTCCGGATCCACCAATGCCTACGCAGGGGCCTCCGACTCGCGCAACCACTCAGTGGCGGGCGGATTCGACTACAACATGAGTGCCACCCTCCTCACCGATTTTCGATTTGGCTGGTTCCGCTACAAGGTTTTCGGACAGCCCAACGGGATCGGCACTTCGCCCGCTCAGGACGCCGGGATCCCTGGACTCAATGTCGACAAAAATTTCAATTCCGGAATGCCTGCGTTCTTCATCAACGGATATGGGAACAACCTGTTCCGCTTCGGCTACGCTCTGGGCGTCAATGGCTGCAACTGTCCGTTGATTCAGGACGAAGATCAGTTTCAATTCGTAAACAACTGGACGAAGATCACGGGCAATCACACTTTCAAGTTCGGCGCCGACATTCGGCGGGCGCGGAACCTCCGTGTTCCGAGCGATCGTCATCGTTCCGGCGAGCTGAACTTCGACGCGGCACGCACACAAGGCCCTAGCGGCGGAGGAACGGGAATCGCATCGTTCCTGCTGGGCGAGGTCTCCAGGTTCGAACGCTATGTTTCCAACTCACTGGATGCCCGGGAAACTCAGAATCGCTGGTTCTTCTACGGCCAGGATCAGTGGAAGCTCACCTCAAAACTCACGGTGAACTTCGGCCTCCGCTGGGAAATCTACAGGCCGCAGTTCGTGAACAATGCGGGCAACGGCGGATTCGTCGATGTCGGTACCGGCGAGGTGCTCGTGGCCGGTCAGAACGGGGTTGGACTCGATCTCAATGTGAAGGCGCCGTGGAACAACTTTGCACCCCGGCTTGGCATCGCCTACCAGTTGAATCAGAAGACCGTCATCCGCACAGGTTATGGCCGGGGATTTAACCTCGGCGTGTTTGGTTCCATCTTCGGCCACAACGTCACGCAGAATCTGCCGATCCTGGGCATTCAGTCGGTGCAACCGACGAACAACTTCGATACAGTCTTCACCCTGGACAAAGGACCGACGGCGCTTGATCCGGCCACGATTCTCGCGGCCCAGCCCAAAGGGCCGAATGGCTTCAACCGGCTTCCCAACGGCGTGACGGCGTTTGTCATCACCAACCCCATTCGATTCCCGACGGTCGACGCCTGGAATTTTTCCGTCCAGCGGCAGATCAATAGCACCTCTTCGTTCGAGATGGCATATGTGGGAAGCAAAGGAACCCATGTCTTCGCGGGCACGGGTGGCGATTACGATCCTAACCAAGCCGACGTGAACGGATTCGGCACGTTGACCACAAATCAACGGAAGCCCTTCTTCCAGAAGTTTGGTTGGAGCCAGAACCTGCGCTACTACGGGTCCGATGCGAGTAACAACTATCACTCTCTTCAGGTCAAGTTTGACAAGCGTTTTTCCGGCGGCTTGAACGTGATGTCGCACTACACCTGGTCGAAAAACATCGACTTCGATGGAACCTACTATCCGCGGGACGCCCGGCTGGCACGGGCCGTTTCCAACAACAATCGAGCGCATGTGTTCTTCGTCGCCTCGATGTATGAACTGCCGTTCGGCAAGGGCAGAAGGTTTCTTGCGAGCACCTCCAAGCCTGTGGACCTGATTGCCGGCGGGTGGCAGTTGAACGGGACCTATTCGTGGATGGCCGGCCAACCGTTTACCCCAAGCTATCGCGACTGTAATAGCGATCGCGACACGGGCTGGTGCCGTCCGGATCTCATCGGCGACTTTTCAGTGAGCGATCCGGGCCAATTTGGCTGGTTTGCCACATCTCCCCAACCGCTGACTGCAAATGGACAGACGGGTGGACCTTGGCAGCGTCCGCAGCGCGCGCAGTTCGGTACCGTCGGACGAAACGCGATCGTTGGGCCGTCGTTCTCACAGTGGGACATGTCATTCTTCAAGACATTCAATGTTACCGAACGGGTAACAACGCAATTCCGGGCGGAATCGTTCAATTTTGCCAACCATACGAATCTGGCCAATCCAAACGTCTGCGTGGATTGTCCGGGAGTTGCGGGACGCATCTTTGGCGCATTTTCCAGCTATGTGCCACGGCAATGGCAGTTGGCGCTGAAGGTACAATTTTGAGTTGACTCGTGTTTTGACTTTTCTGGCCGCTACGCTGGCCGTCGCGGGCTCGCAGCCCACGTGGCGCGCCCATGTGGAGAGCCTAAAAGCACGTGGAGATGCAGCGGCCGCGCTTAAGGTCCTCGATCAGATTCCGTCGACAGCGGCGACGGAAGACGAAAAGGGGTTTCTGCTTGCGGTGCTCAATCGCCGGGAAGAAGCCGTCCGGCATTTTCGAAAAGCAATTTCGCTCAATCCGAACTACGCCCCTGCCGCCTATCACCTCGGTGTGGCGCTGTGGCTTGAGTCGACACGTGAGGAAGCGCTCGGCTATTTGCGGAACTCGACTCTCATTGCGCCAAAAAAGTTCGATTATCGCTACCGGTACGGGCAGGCGTTGGCGGAACTCGACCGGAATAAGGACGCTGCGGCGGAATTTCGCGCGGCTGCGGCGTTGCGCCCCGCACACGCAGACGTTTGGTACCGATTGGGCCTGGCCGCGCAGCGGGCGGGAGATCGCGCGAACGCGGTTTCCGCCTATGCAAAAGCTCTTAGGCTGAAACCGGACAACCTCGATGCGCGCAACAATCACGGTTTTGTTTTGGTCGAGTTAGGCCAGCCCGCCAAGGGACTGGAAGAGTTCAACAAGGTGTTGGCCGTGGAGCCACGCAACGTGGCCGCGCTCAGCAACATCGGGTTCGCTCTCCTCCAAAAAGGCGACAATGGCGCCGCGATCCTGCAATATCGCAAAGCCTTGGAAGTCAGCCCCGATTCCGCGCCGCTGCACTACAACCTGGGACTGGCGTTGAAGCAGAACGACGAGTTGGAGGCAGCCAAGACGTACCTGCGGCGGGCGATCGAACTCGATGCTTCGCTCGTGGAGGCGCACTATACGCTGGGAATTACACACTGGCAGGCGGGAGAATTTGCGGACGCCGAACGCGAGATGCGCGCGGCGGCCGGCAAGAACCCGAATCACGCGGAGGCATTTGCGATGCTCGGCACCGTGCTCAAGCAGCAAGGTAAGGTGGACGAGGCGATGCTGGCACTTCACGAGGCGATCCGGCTCGACGGCGAGTTGCCTGGGCCGCACACCCTGCTCGCTCAGATCCTGCGCGCCCGGGGAGACCATGAGGGGAGCCGCCGCGAGTTCGCCAGCGCAGCGCGTGCGAAGGCCAGGAAGGAACAAGAGCAGAAGATAATGTTCGACCGTTCGGCGATCGAGGGAGTGGGAGCGAGGCGAGTGCGGTGAAGAGCCGGCGTGAGTTCGTGCGTTCGCTGGCGCGGACCGCGGCGGTCTTCACCTTTGACCAGTTGCTGCCTGCCAGCCCGGCGATGAATGTGCAGTTTGTCAATTGCGCGCGCGAGGCGGGCCTCAACGCAAAGACCATCTTCGGGAGCGAAAAGACAAATCGGTACCTGGTGGAAACCACGGGGTGCGGCGTGGCGTTTTTCGACTACGACGAGGATGGGTGGCTTGATATTTTCCTGGTGAATGGTACGAGGTTCGAATCTAAACAGCCCGCGCCCAGCAACCGTTTATATAAAAACAATCGCGATGGCACGTTCACCGACGTCACCATACCGGCTGGTCTCGTTCGCGGAGGTTGGGGACAAGGCGTGTGTGTGGGCGATTTCGACAACGACGGCCACGACGATCTGTTCGTGAGCTACTGGGGTAGCAACGCGCTTTATAAAAACAACGGCAATGGCACATTTACGGACGTCTCCCGCAAGGCGGGCATAACAACCGCAGGCGGTCGGCTGCCGAGATGGAACACGGGGTGCGCTTTCCTAGACTACGATCGCGACGGCTGGCTTGATTTGTTCGTCGCCAACTACATCGATTTCGATATCAAGAAGGTTCCCGTGCCGGAAGGCGGCACCTGCCTGTACAAAGGGATCAAAGTCGCTTGTGGGCCACCGGGTTTGCCAGGCGGGAAAAACATTCTCTTCAAGAACAATCGCGATGGAACCTTCCGCGATGTTTCAAAAGAAGCGGGGATTCTCAATACACCTGGGACGTACGGGCTCGGTGTGTTGGTGGGCGACTTCGACAATGACGGTTGGCCGGACATATACGTGGCCAACGATTCGACATCGTCAGCGCTCTTCAAGAACAACCATGACGGGACTTTTTCCGAGATTGCGATTGAAGCCGGTGTCGCCTATAGCGCCGACGGCAAGTCGCAGGCGGGAATGGGTGTGGCGGCGGCGGACTACGACGGCGATGGGCGACTGGACATCGTCAAGACAAACTTCGCCGGCGATACATCGAGCCTCTACGGAAATCGCGGGAACAACGCGTTCGAAGACATGACCTTTCAGTCTGGACTCGGACGCAACACGCGGTTCCTCGGCTGGGGAGCCGCATTTCTCGATTTCGACAATGACGGCCGCCCGGATATTCTCCTGTGCAATGGACACGTGTACCCGGAAGTGGGCGACACAAACACGGAAGCCGGATATCGTCAGCGCAAAGTGCTGTACCGGAACATTGGTGGTGGGAAGTTCGAAGACGTATCCACGGCCGGCGGCCCGGGGATTCTCCAGGCCGTGGCAGGCCGGGGGATGGCAGTGGGCGATTTCGACAACGACGGCGACCTCGACGTGGTGGTGAACTGCGTCAACGACGTGCCGCAACTGCTTCGATGCGATTCGAAAGCGGGGCACCACTGGTTAAAGGTGAAGTGTGCAGGAACGAAATCCAACCGGTCCGCCATTGGCGCCCGCGTGACGTGCATCACCGCCGATGGACGCCAGCAAATCGATGAAGTGCGCAGTGGAGGCAGCTATCTCTCGCAGAACGATATCCGGCTGCATTTCGGCTTAGGTGCGCACAAGCAGGCCGAAATCAAGGTCCGGTGGCCTGGTGGCGCCACGGAGGCTTGGCCAGCAGTCCGAAGCGGTCAGACGATTCGAATCGTGGAAGGCGAAGGCAGTCCCGTGCCCCAGGAGTAGCCTTCGCCTGCCGACGCAAAATTCCAATTTGGGCAATTAAAGCTGATTCAATGGCTGTGGCAAGATGGCGAACAAAAAGCGAACAAACATGGTATGCTGATCGATGAAAAATGCACACGCATCCTGCTCTCCATAGGCTTCGTCAGCGGATTAGCTGCCTTGAAGAGGCGCAGCACCGGTTTGCGCGTACTATCCCTGTTGCGGAAGCTGTAGATCGCTCGCTTCCCCATGGCGGACTTTCAGCAGGTTGCATTCATGAGGTCAAAGGCACCAGCCTTGCCAATGCCATAGCATTTTCCGCCATCCTCTCCTCACGGCTTGCTGGGGACCAAGGCAACATCCTTTACATCGCCCCGGACCGATCCCTGCATCCGCTCGGCCTTCTGCCCTATGGAGTGAAACTGGGTCAAGTTCTCCACATCTCCACAAGACGAGCACAAGATTTGGCCTGGACGGTGATGGAAGCATTGCGATGCCCACAGGTCAGTTCTGTGATCGCTTTACTCAACGGTCTCGATTTGACAGAATCCCGCCGTTTACAGCTTGCTGCGGAAGCCAGTGGAGCGACAGGATTTCTTTTGGGCCATGCGGCCTCCGCTCCGATCGCTTCTCCCATTACGCGGTGGAGGGTTTCCTCTGTCTTTTGTAAATCAGATCAAGGATTCGACGAGCCTGTATGGGCGCTTGATCTTCTCTACTGCCGCAGTGGACGTCCAGGAAGGTGGATCCTGGAATGGAGAGACCAAAGGCTGAATAGCGTCCTTACTCAACAGGTGAAGGAAACCCCGATCGAGGCGCTGGCGGGATGAGATGGCACGCTGTTTCCTCAGTCTCTACTGTCCGGACATTACCTGCGATCGCCTGACACAGCTTGTCGAATGGTGTGATCGCTACTCGCCACTTGCATCGCAGGATGGGCGCGACGGCATAATTCTCGACATCACCGGCTGCACGCATCTATTCGGAGGTGAAGGTCCACTACTCCTGGATCTCAGCCGGCGCCTGCACCGGATGGGCATTGAAGCCCATGCAGCGATCGCCGACTCATGGGGCATCGGATGGGCGCTGGCGCGCTATGGCAAGAGATTCATCGTTCATGGGGATGCCGCCATCGCCGCACTCGATCCACTGCCGGTGGAAGCACTCCGCCTTCCCGTTGAAATTGTTCTTGAGCTACGAAGGCTCGGACTATCGACCATCGCGGCGGTGCGAAAGATTCCTCGCCACTCTTTGGCCGCGCGATTCGGCTCCACTCTTCTCTGGCGTTTGGATCAGGCATTCCATCAAGCGGAAGAGCCTCTGACGCCCTGGCGTCCGCCCGCGCCGTATCGGGCTTCTCGAATTCTCGGCGAACCGATTTCCACCGTTCCAGCCGTTGAATATGTGCTCCGCGATCTGCTTGAAAAAATTTGCACCAAGCTTGAAAAGAATCGTCTGGGTTTACGCCACATGGATCTCGCCTGTTATCGCGTGGATGGAACCATGGATCGATGCGAAGTGCGCACGTCGAAACCTACTCGTTCGCTGCCTCATTTAATGCGTCTATTCCATGACAGGCTGGATACGTTGAGATCAGGCTTCGGCTTTGAAGCTTTCATTCTCTCTGTTCTAGACACCGAAGCGGTTCATCCGACACAATTCAGCCTTTTGCAAGTGAACCCCGTGGAAAATGAAGCATCGTTTGACGCGCTGGTTGATCGTCTTGGCATGAAATTGGGATTTCATGAGGTGAATCGCATCCAGGTGTGCGAGAGCTATTTACCGGAACACGCGGTGGAATTTCGTCCCGCCACGATATCTGCCGTTGCAAGCGCGGAGTGGCCAGACTACCGCGTCCGTCCCATCCGGATGATCGATCCGCCCATGAGCATTCATGTTTCCATCCTTATTCCGGGAGGATCTCCCGTTCAGCTATTGATTGGGCGGCAGAAGCACCGCATTATCCGTTCGGAAGGGCCAGAACGGCTCCACGCCGAATGGTGGCGCGATCACAACTCGCGATGGGACACGCGCGACTACTACCGGATCGAAGACGACAAAGGGTTCCGCTTCTGGATCTTTCGTGACCGATCCGAACACTGGTTTCTGCACGGACACTTTGCATAGGACTTTGTATGCAATATGCGGAACTGCAAGTCTCGTCCAATTTCAGTTTCTTGCGCGCAGCATCACATCCCGAGGAGTTGGTAAACGCAGCCAACGAATACCGCCATCATGCGATTGCCCTCACTGATCGCAATACGCTTTCCGGCATTGTGCTGGCCCATTCCACGTTGAAAAAAGCGAAAAAACTTCACACGCGTTTCCTTGTAGGGTGCCGTCTCGATCTCACCAATGGAGAAAGTATTCTTTGCTATCCAAGAAATCGCAAAGCATACGGAAAGCTCACCCAATTGTTGACGCTGGGCCGCCGCCGGGCAAACAAGGGAGAATGTTTTCTCGAACTCGCCGATGTTGCCAGCCATGCGGAAGGCCAGCACTTCATTCTTCCTTTCCCACAAGTTCTTACGGAGCAGGCAAGAGCGCACATCCAACGCTGCGCCGGTCTGTTTCGCGGAAACCTTCACCTTGCCGTGACACATTCCTGCCGTGGCGACGACAAGCAGTGGATTCGCAAGGTCACTGGTTTTGCGCGGTCGCTCTCCATCCCCACTGTTGCCACTAATGATGTCCTCTATCACGAGCCCGCGCGGAAAATGCTTCAGGATGTGGTGACCTGCATTCGCGAAAAATGTACGCTTGCGGAAGCGGGCTTTCGCCTGGACGCCAATGCCGAGCGTCATCTGAAGCCTCCTCAAGTGATGGCGCAACTCTTCGCCGAGTGGCCGGATGCGCTAGAAGCGACCGTCGAAATTGCCGATCGATGCCGTTTCTCGCTCGATGAACTTCGCTATGAATACCCAGAGGAAATTGTCACGCCGGGCATATCGGCTTTCGAGGATCTGAGACGCCGCACGCTGGAGGGCGCCAAAATTCGTTATCCCGAGGGCGTTTCTGAAGCGGCCGCGAAGCAGATCGATCATGAATTGAAGCTCATCGCCGAGCTGGAATACGCACCCTACTTCCTCACTGTCCACGAGATTGTGAAATTCGCAAAGGGCAAAAAGATCCTATGCCAGGGCCGCGGATCGGCGGCAAATTCCGTCATCTGTTACTGCCTGGGAATTACGGAGGCCGACCCTATTGCCCGGGGATTGCTGTTCGAAAGATTTATCTCCGCGGCGCGAAATGAGCCGCCCGACATCGACGTCGATTTCGAGCACGAGCGCCGTGAAGAAGTCATTCAGCATATCTACGAAAAATATGGGCGCGACCGCGCCGGCCTCACCGCCACCGTTGTGCACTATCGCAAGCGGCGCGTCATTCGTGAAGTTGGGAAGGTGTTGGAACTTTCCAGAGAGACTTCGCCGGAGCGCCGGGAAGTTGCCGTGCGTTTGATGAATGAGTTGACCGGTTTCCCGCGCCACCTTTCGCAGCATGTTGGCGGATTTGTCATCTCGCGAGGCCGCCTGGACGAGCTTGTTCCCATCGAGAACGCGCGGATGAAAGACCGCACCGTGATCCAGTGGGAGAAAGACGACATCGACGAGCTGGGAATGATGAAGGTGGATGTTCTCGGTTTGGGAATGCTGAGTGCGATCCGGAGAGCTTTCGATCTGCTGAAGCAGCACTACGGAAAAGAGCTTACGCTTGCCGACATTCCACAGGAAGACGCCGTGTACGAGATGCTTCAAAATGCGGATAGCATCGGGGTCTTCCAGGTGGAGAGCCGGGCCCAGCAGAGCATGTTGCCCCGTCTCAAGCCGAAGACGTTTTACGATCTCGTGATCGAAGTCGCCATTGTCCGTCCGGGGCCGATTCAGGGCGACATGGTGCATCCCTATCTGCGACGCCGGGAGAAAAAAGATCCAGTGGAGTATCCCAGCCCGGCATTGGAAGCGGTATTGAAGAAGACTCTCGGTGTTCCCCTTTTTCAGGAACAGGCGATGCAAATCGCCGTCATCGGAGCGAACTTCACTCCCACTGAAGCCGATGAGTTACGGCGGTCACTGGCGACATTCCGCCATGTCGGCACGATCGGCTCATTTGAAAAACGTTTCCTTGATGGCATGCGAAACAACGGCTATTCCGAGGACTTCGCCGAGCGCTGCTTCAACCAGATCAAAGGGTTCGGCACTTATGGATTTCCGGAAGCACACGCCATCTCTTTTGCCAATCTGGTGTACGTCTCGGCATGGATCAAATGCCATCACCCCGATGTTTTTTGCGCGGCGCTGTTGAACAGCCAGCCGATGGGATTTTACGCACCCGCGCAGTTGGTGCGCGACGCGCGTGAGCATGGCGTCGAAATCCGCCCTATCGATGTCAACCATAGCCAATGGGAGACGGCACTTGAGCCCATCGAAAACTCTTCGCGACGCGCTGTCCGGTTGGGATTGCACATGGTTTCCGACCTTCCTGAAAAAGAGGCTCTCACGCTGGTCGAAGCACGAGGCGATGGATATCGTACGCCTGGTGAAATCGCAAGACGCGCCGGTTGTAGCCGCCGCGCTTTGGATCGATTGGCACAGGCCGATACGTTCGCTTCCATGAGCATCGGCCGCAGGCAAGCGCTATGGAAGACCAGCGTGCTCGACGGAAAGATACCTCCATTGTTTGCCACCGCGGAACTGTTTGACGAGCCCCAAGCAGAGTTGCCCCCCACAACGGGGGGTCAGGAAGTTCTGGCGGACTATTTGTCAACCGGGCTTACTCTACGCGAACATCCGATGGCGTTTTTGCGCCGCCGCTTAAGGGCCGGACGAGTCATAACAGCGGCGGAGCTGAAAGAAACGCCGGCGCGAAAGACCGTGCTGGTGGCCGGACTCGTACTATTCCGCCAGCATCCGCAGACAGCGAAAGAAACAATATTCCTTACGATCGAAGATGAAACCGGAGCGGCAAATCTGATCGTCTGGAAGCGCGTGCATGAAAAATATCACGACGCCGTTTATCACGCAAAACTGTTGGCTTGCCGAGGCATCGTGCAGAGAGAAGGCCAAGTATTACACGTCGTCGCACACGCTGTCTGGGACTGGTCGCCACAATTAAAGGATCTAGACCCGCAACAAGGTGCTCCGGCATTTCCGGCGCGTAGCCGGGACTTTCGCTAACTTGGCGGCTACCGCAGTGTGATGACCGAAGGCTGAGCCGGCTTGGCGGCAACCGCCTTTTCCGCCACAACGCCATCGCGAAGAGTGACCACAACGGAATCGCTCTTCGACTGCATGTAGGTATAGGTTTCAACCAGCTCACCGCCGGTTGGCTGTGTCGTTTTCAAAGCCGGCTGGCCATACTTCTCGACTAATTCTTTTCGCGTGAGTCCGACCGCGATTCCACTGACGTCCTTCGGCTCCATCGCGCGTAGGGCTTCCGGACTGGGGCGCTCGACCCCCGGCAGACTGGACACGATTGAACCCTTCGACGCGGCGCGTTCTCCGGTTTCAACAGTTGGTGCTTCCGGAACCGGCTGGGTTCCTCTCGCAAGTGTCTTCCGTAATGCCTCGAACACCCCCGCCGAAGCCGCACCCACGCCCTTTGCCGCAGGTGCAGCGGCGCTTGAAGCCGCACCGGCGATTGCACTCTCCACGATCGCCTGTCCAAAAATCGGAACTGGCGACAATGCCAACAGCAGTAACGTGTATCGACTCATCATATGCCCTCTTCCTACGGATCGCTTTAGCTAGCATACTCCGCACAAACGTGCTCTGCATCTGGCGTACTAGGAACGAGTGTAGGATAGGGGCGGTGCCTGACCGCCGCCAGTTTTTGCTATCGCTGCCACTACTGGCATCCTGCGCACGCTCGCGGCGCAATTTGATTGCCGTGGTACCGAAGGCCGTCTCTCACCTCTTCTTCGTTGCGGTCCACGCCGGGGTGAAGCGGGCTGCACGAGAGTCGGGTGTCGAGATTCTCTGGAACGGACCGAATGATGAAACGGACCATTCGCGACAGATTCAGATTGTCGAAGCGATGATCTCGCGGCGGGTCAGCGCGCTCGCCATCTCCGCAACCGATGAGCGTGCCCTGAGCGCCACGGTCGAAAGGGCGATACAAGCCGGCATACCAGTAACGATCTTTGACTCCGGCGTGAATGTCGATGGCTATGTCAGCTTCGTCGCAACTGACAACTACGGAGCGGGGGTTACGGCCGCGCGCGAGCTCGCCCGGCTCTGCGGCGGGAAAGGCGACATCGGAATGGTGATGCACAAGCCAGGCGGAACTTCTACGATGCTGCGCGAACAGGGATTCCAGGAAACCATCGCGAAGGAATTTCCTGGAATCAAGATCGCGGCCCACCAGTATGGTTTTGCCGACCGCGCCAGAGCGCGCGGCGCAGCGGAGAACATTCTCACTGCTCACCCTAACATCGCGGGAATTTTTGCATCGAGTGAGGCGAGCTCCTTAGGAGCAATTCAGGCGATCTCGACGCGAGGACTCTCAGGGAAGCTCAAACTGATCACTTTCGACACCAGCGAATCACATGTCGAGGCTTTGAAGAATGGGACGATCGATATCATGCTCGTACAGGACTCATTCCGCATCGGATATGAGGCCGTGAAATCGCTGGCGGACAAACTCCAAGGCCGCACGCCAGAGCGCCGGATGGATCTGCCGGCGCGGGTCGTCAAAAAAGCCGATCTGAACAAGCCCGATGTTCAATCGCTGGTTAAGCCGCAAACAGCCGCTAATCAGGCAGTGCATCGAACGATTTACTACAGCTAAGGAACGAAACTCCGGTCACAGAAGCTCGCTCGGCCTGCCTCTCAAAATCCCGCTCACCTGTGTAAGACGGCCGGCGTCTTCTGAGACAATGTCCGCTGGATCGAAGACCTTCGCCCGTACATCACGGTACGGAACGCCGCGATCACCGAACTGCCGCATCCACTTATGGGTAAGCGACTTCAGATCGCGGACGACATGCCTAGCAGCGGGCGACTCGTAGCGGTTGGTCAACTCCGCCGGATCTTCCTTGCGGTCAAACAGGCAATTCCATTTCAACCCCGCCGGTTTGCTGAAGTATCGTTCGCGGAACGGCGCAACGCTTCCGCCGCTGACATCTTCGCAGTAGGTGTAACGGCGCGTGTAGACGCCACGCCAATCGAGCGGCAACAGAAACAGCGGCGCCGAATCCGACGTACGATCCTTGCCCGCGGTAAGGGCACCAGCCAGGTTTCTTCCATCCGCCGTAGCCGGAACCGGCACTCCCATCAGCCCAAGAAGCGTTGGCATCAGGTCCAGCGTACCGACCACCAATTCGCTCGCTCTCTTCCTCAGCGATCTTGGATAACGCACAATCAGCGGCACGCGAATGGACTCCGCTTCCGGCCTCATTTTGTTGAACATCAATCCATGAGACCGGAGCGTATCGCCGTGGTCCGATGTGAAGACAACCACGGTGTCCTCCGTGAGCCCATGTTCTTCCAGCTTGTCCACAATCCAGCCGAACGCCCGGTCAACGCTGCTGCACATCGCCATGTGGCCCTGATAGATTGTCCGATGAGCCGGAACGTCCTCGCAGTTAGCCCGCAGGCGAATCGCATCGGTATCGTACAGCTTTGTCACATCCTCGGGAGCTCCGTACCCTTGCGTACCTTGCGCCGAAGCCCAGTTGTGCGGGGGATGCCAGGAGACAAACAGAGCGAACGGCTTCTCTCGGTTATCGTCGATGAACTGCATGGCCTGGCGCGCTTGCGCATACGGTTCCCAGTCGCCGTACAAGGTTCTTTCACCGGCAGCGTTCCAATAGTAAGCGCGTTCCGCATCGTAGGCCAAGGTGCAGTTGTTAGAAAGAAATGTCTCGTCAAATCCGTAGCGATGCGGGCCTGTGGGAATCGGACGTACGCGGTTCCCTCCATACAAATGCCACTTCCCGATGTATCCCGTGCGGTAACCGGCATCGCGAAGAACTTCCCCAAAATAATCTCCTCTGCCTGGCAACATGCGAATATCATTCGAGAGCGCTCCCGAATGCAGGGGATGGCGTCCGGAGAGCAGCACGCCCCGGTATGGCGTACACAATGGCGAATTTGCTACGCAGTGTTCGAATCGAACGCTTTCGCTCGCGAATCGATTGAGCCTCGGCGTTTGAATCTGCGAGTTTCCATAGCAGCCGAGCATGTCCCACGACTGTTGATCGCTAAAAAGGAATACAAGATTGGGGCGCCGCCTGCCCGCCTGTAGTGACGCCGCGGCGCCTTGCTGAATAAAAGCACGCCTTGAAGTCATCGGGTTAGAATTCCAGCCGGAGCGCCAGTTGGGTACTGCGGCCCGCCTGCGCCGACGTGATCGTGCCGAATGCCGGAACCCCGAACGAATGCGCGGGCAAACCGAAGTTGGCTTTGTTGAAGAGATTGAAAAATTCGGCCCGCACTTCGGCCCGTAGCGATTCTCGAATCGGGATGAATTTCATCAACGACGCGTCAAAGTTCACTAGTCCCGGTCCCTCTAAGATTGACCGTCCCGCCGTGCCGAAGCGAAACGCTGCCGGCGCTGCGAATGCTGACGTGTTGAACCAGCGCCCGAGCGTTCTCTCCGAATCGTCTAATTCGGGATCGCCCACCAGGTCCGCCCTAAGCGCTCCAGGCGTGAATGCGTTGGTGTTGTTTACCGAACTGTAGACCGTGAAAACAGCACCTGACTGCATGCTAGCAATCACGCCGCTTTTCCATCCTCCGAGCAGCGCCGTGAGCACGCCGCGATTCTTGAGAAGCGGCAATTCATACACCCCGCTGATCACCGCGCGGTGGGTGATATGGCTTCCGCTGCGGCCGCGGTCGAGTGCCCGGTTGTAGAAGTCCATGTAGCTTCCCGGATCGCCCAATTCGGTGAATGAGGCCACGTCGTCCAGAAACTTAGAGAAGGTATAGTGCGCCAGCAGCGTCAGGCCCTTGCTAAAGCGCCTCTCCACTTTGGCAAAGACAGCGTGATAGGCCGAGTTACCTAGCGGCGGATTCAGCACACTGACGTTCGTGAACTGCGGAAATGGCCGCCGTAGCTGCGCATTACCAGCGCCCATCAACGACGGCGGCACTTGATTGATCGACATTTCGGGTGCTGGTAAATGATGGCTAAGATTACCGAGATAGCCAATTTCCAGAAGCGTCTGCGAAAGAACTTCATGCTGAATGTTGAAGTTGTACTGTAATGACAACGGTGTCGGCCGGCTGCGTTCAAAGAATGTCACCGCCGTCGTCGTAGCCTGCCCCAATGGCACCGCGCCAAATCCCGCTCCGGCTTGATCGATAGGTATCCGGGTATATGCAGGAAATCCGTTTCGCAGCAACATCGCGGAATTGAAGCCCACTTGCGTGCTTGTCAACCGCACATCGGTCGCAAACCCGAGAGTCGCCGAGGTCCCCACGATATCGTTCACCGATGCACCATATACGAAACCGGCGCCAACGCGAACGACCGTGTTCTTGCTGTGCGGCACCCGCCACGCCAGCCCAACCCTCGGGCCGAAATTGTTCCAATCGGTATCGTATGCACGTCGTGGAACTCCGTTTCTTCCAGCGAACGTAATCACTCCCGGCGTATTCGATACCGGGTTGATCGCCGCAGTATCAAACGCGTTCATCCGGTCCTCATCAGTTATGCGCGCCAATGTGGTTTCCCATCGCAGGCCCAGGTTGACCGTAAGGCCATCGCTTACGCGCCAGTCGTCCTGAACGTATCCGCCCCAATATGTCGCGCGCGACCGAATCGGATCGGGCCGTATGATATTCGCCGCGTTCACCTCGCCCAGCAGAAAGGAGGCAAATCCGTTGCCGGTGTTCGCCACGTTCGGAAGCGCCGTAATCTGCGGCACAAATGTGAAGTTGCCGGACGACGACGTGTCGGTGTCGTCGTTGAAAACCCCGTAGCGCATTTCAAATCCAGCCTTCAACGCGTGCTTTCCGCGAAACGTCGAGACAGCATTCTGAGCTTGCCAGTCACGAAGTGGGTTGGAAAAGCGCGACGGCGCTCCACTCAACGCCACGTACCCAGTCACGTTAATGATTGGATACGCCACTGCCGAGACCCCCTTCAGTCCCAGCTTTTGCGCCCAGTCTTCATTCAATCCTTCGTCGCGTCCCGAGAAAAAATACCTTTGGACAAGGCCGAAACGAAATTCATTGATCAAGCTGGGATTGAACGTATGCGTCCAGGCGCCCAGAATGTTGTGCACTTTCTGGTCCGTGCGCGAATTCGTTGGATCGGCCGCAGGCTCTTCCGTGATCGATGGCGTCTGGCTATTCCGGTAGTTAACAAAGTAGCGAACCATCAATTGATCGGATTCGCGGAAAACATGATCGACGCGCGCCAGAATCGTGTCCCGGTCCTGGTTGGGCCGCGTGTTCGCTGAAAAATTGTTGGCGCCCGTAATCGTGCCGGGCAAGTTTGGGATTCCCCAACCAGGCGTTATGTTGCGCGCGACGGGATCGATTCGGGCCGCCGGAATCCGGTTGTCCGCGAATGGTTGGCGCGTGTTGCCAGCTGTCGTCGCTGGGTCGTAAATACGAATCAATTGACCGGCGGCATTGAATGTTTGCGAGAAATCTCCTTGCCGTTGCAGAGTCGTTGGCAGAGTCCGAAACACGGTATCGCCCGTCACCTGTTGAGTACGCTCGTAGCTGGCGAAGAAGTGCGTCTTGTCCTTGCGGATCGGGCCTCCGATCGTTCCACCGAACTGATGCTGCCGGAATTTTGGCCGCGCCGCCGCGAA
>DASRHX010000848.1:0-3461 GCA_035650295.1 Bryobacteraceae bacterium
CTTCCATGCCAAGCACAATTGGCTTCTGAATTTCGCCTGGGAGTTGCCGTTCGCCAAGAATCTTACCGGCGTTTCGCGCACGATCCTGCATGGATGGCAGCTTGCTGGCATTCACAACCTGCGCAGCGGCTCGCCGCTGACGCTCTTCGTGCAGACCAACCGCTCGCGCTCGCAGTGGAACCCGTCGATCGGACCCGGCCTTGGCCTCGATCGCCCCAGCATGGTCCCCGGTTTCACGCACGAGAGCGCCATCCTCGGTTCGCCTGATCAGTGGTTCAATCCCGCCGCCTTCCGCTTGCAGCCCGCCGGCACGCTCGGCGACCTGGGTCGCGGCGCGCTCATCGGTCCTAACTTGCGCTCCTTCGACGCTTCCGTGATGAAGAATTTCCACTGGTCGCGCCTCGGTGAAGGCAGCTCGATTCAATTCCGCGTCGAGGCATTCAACCTGTTCAACCGCGCCAATTTTGGCGTCCCGCGCCTGCTCGCCTTCGCGGGCTCAGCGGACAATGATCCCGTGCAAGGCTCTCTTGGCCTCATCCAAAACACCGTCACTACATCGAGACAGATACAGCTCAGTCTCCGCGTGCAATTTTAGCGGGCGTGAAACCGGCGCATCGATCAACCGTCCAGGTCACCAGCTATAAGGATTCCGCAAGGAACGAAGCCTGACTTCTGCAGGGTCATCCGGCTCGGCAGATTGTTCACATTGCACCGCGCGGCGGGCACGCTCCCGCCTGCCCGGCACACTGCCTTCAACTGCTGCACCAGGTACGCTCCGACTCCCCGCCTCCGGAACGGCTCCGCGACTTTCATGTAAACATCGCCGTATGGCCGGTTGTAGTGATAGAGCACGCCGCCCGCTCCGGCGATTTCGCCATTCACGGTCACCACCCACTCCGCGCTATCGTCCAATTCGAGTCTGCGGAGAACCTCCGCGTCCTCGGCGTTCGTTGCGCGAAAGCCCGCTCCTTCCGGCTGGAGTGAAGTTTGGAAGCCTTCCTCGAACAAGATCGCCTCGCTCCGTACATTCCGCGTGAATGCGTGGAGCATTACCGGCAACATTCGTGCATTGCTCTGCGTCTCGATGATCTTCGCCCCGCATGCTTCCATGAGCGTCGTAAACAGCTCGAAGATTCGCATTCGATGTTCGCGGTTCACGAAGAACTCATACAGCGCTGGCCGATCGCGCCATGGTCCGCCCACCGCAACGGAGCCGTACCCAACCAGCGTGTCGTCCAACTCCAGGGCGAACTCGCGCGTCCACCCTGTTCGGCAATGGATGGAATCGTGGATGATCTGGCAATTCATCTCCTCGCGATATAGCTCCCGCAAAGGCGCAATCTCACTCAGCTCCGAAGCACGCGCGGCAATGGACATCCTCAAATCCTGGCACGTCTGTGGGGTTTTGTAAAAAGCCTTAAACTGGATCACCATGAACTGGATCTATTTCGTAATCGGCGCGGTTTTGAGCTGGGGCACCTACGGCCCGATTCTCCACAAAGGACAGGTCGCCCTCGGCAATCCGCTGCGCGCCCTGCTCTGCGTCGGCCTTGCCTACTTCCTCGTCGCCGTACTCGTACCCGTGGGCATGCTCGGCGCGCAAGGTCAGCTCAACGGCTTTAACCAGCAAGGAGTCCTCTCCGCCCTCGGCGGCGGCGCGCTTGGAGCCCTCGGCGCCGTGTGCATCATCATGGCCTTCCGCACCGGCGGCCTTCCCATCTACGTCATGCCTCTCGTCTTCGGGGGCGCGCCCGTCGTCAACGTCCTCTTCACCATGGCCATGCACCCGCCCAAGAGCGCCATCAACCCCATGCTCTACCTCGGCTTCCTTCTCGCCGCGGCCGGCGGCGGCTTGGTGCTCTATTACAAACCCACCAATTGAGAGCCGCGGTGATCCTACTTTGGCGCCTCTTCTGCGCCCTCGCCGCGCTGCTGAGCATCGTCTACCTCGCCGGTTGGATCACCAACCGCTACACGCCCAGCTCCATCGACTCCGGCCTCCAAACCGTCCGGAGCGAAGCACTCCGCACAAACCTGCTACTGGTCTCGCTGTTCGCGCTACAGCATAGCGGCATGGCACGCCGGGCAATCAAAGCGCATCTGGGCCGCCCGTCGTATCTCCTTGCCACGGCCATCGTGCTCTTCGTGATGTTCGCCCGGTGGGAACCTATGCCGAATCTGCTTTGGAACGCCACCGGCCCCATCGCGCTCGTGTTCCAAGCCATCCAATTCGCCGGCCTTGTCCTAATCTGCTGGAGCGTCGCCATCACCGGTGCAGGCTCCTTATTGGGCTTCGCCGATGACTCCGCATTCCAGGCCCGCGGCCCCTACCGCTTCATTCGCCATCCGATGATGCTCGGTATCCTCGCCGTCCTCTGGGCACACCCCGAGCTGACCGAAGGCCGCCTTCTCTTCAATACATTTCTGACTGTTTATGTTTTGGTAGCGATTCGATTGGAGGAGCGCGATCTCTCCGCCCGTTACGGCCCCACCTACGACCGCTACCGCGACGCCACGCCCGCGCTGTTCCGCTTCCCCACGCAATAAAGAGCGTTCGTCGTGCGCAGGAAAATCTGTCCGTCGCTTACCGCCGGCGAAGCCAGCGTGTACTCGTCCAACTTGTTCTCGGCCAGCACTTCGAACGTCGGCCCCGCCTTCAACACCACCGTCGTCCCCTCTTCGTTCGACATGTAAATCTTCCCGTCGGCCAGCACCGGCGAGCTCGAATAGGTTGCCGGCGCGATCCGCTGCCCGCCATACACTTCCTTCCCAGTCTTCGCATCGAATACGTACACGATGCCCCTGTCGTTAATTACGTACAGCAGCTTCCCGTCGGTCACCGGCGTCGGCACGTCTGGTCCATTCGGCGTCGTCCACACCAGATGCGACTTCGAAACGTCTCCCGATCCGAATGTCCGGAATGTCTGCATCGGACTCACCCGCGTCGGCACCACCACCAGGTCGTCCATCACCAGCGCCGAAGCAATAATGCGGTTAAACGGATTCCCGCGCGGATTCATCCCACCGCCGCGCCACAACTCTTTGCCCGTGTCCAGATCGTGCCCCGTCACATAGTCGCCGCCGGTCACAATCAATTGCGCCTTGCCCGCTTTGTTGTAGGCGATCGCCGGCGTCGTGTAGCTGTCGGGCGACTCCTGCACCGCATCGGTCGGCCGCTCCACTTTCCACACCGTGCGCCCAGTCTTCGGATCGAGCCGCACCACGTAGCTGGGATCGTCCGTATGCATTCCATGCAGAATCTGCACGTACAACCCGTCGCGGAAGAGCAGTGGCGAGCTGCCATATCCGTGATTCAAGCCAAACTTTACGACATCGGCCTGCAGATCGCGCATCCACAATTCCTTGCCCGTGAAATCGAAGGCCTTCACCACGCCCGTGCCCGTCAGCACCCACACAGTCTTGCCATCCGTCACCGGCGACGGCGAACTCATGTTCCCCTT
>DASRHX010000849.1:0-5737 GCA_035650295.1 Bryobacteraceae bacterium
AAGCTCTGATCGGCTACCGACTTGCGCCGGCGCATCTGCTCATCGGGCAATTCCAGCAAGTGGCGATGAAGAGCGCCATAGTGCGCTCGGGGAACACCTGAGGCGCTGAACATTTCGTCATAGGACGCGCCGAGTTGGTAACCAGTGAATGGTACGGATGGTGGCATGTGGCGGCCACTGATAGGAACGGTGCTCATGGGCTTCGGCCTCGGCTCGACGGGGAAGCCCTTTCTGACGGGGAAACTTCAAAAGTAGCAACGGGTTGTGCGGAGTGTCAAGAAGTCTCCAACGAACACCGAGTGGCCGCGCCGCGCTCAAAATATGAACTTCAGCGCGAATTGCAGGATGCGCGGGTCGCCCGCCGAGGAACTGGTGGCGGTAATCGTTCCGAAGCCGCCGCCGGTCATGATGTGGTTGTTGGTGACGCTCGGGTTGGCGAAGTTCACCTGGTTAAAGATGTTGAACATCTCCGCGCGGAATTGCAGGTTCATCTTTTCGCGAATCGGGAACTGTTTGAAGAAGCCCATGTCGAAGCTGAACAGGTCGGGGCCATAGATGGTGTTGCGGCCGAGAGTGCCGAATGTGCCGAGGGGATTCGCGGCGAACGCGGCTGTGTTGAACCAGACGCGCTTGTCCGAGCCGGTGGGCGGGTCGATGCTCTGCCCGGTGAGGATCGGCCGGTCCTGGCCCATTGCGGTGCGGGAGTTGTCCACGCCGCTGCGGATGTCGAACGGGGAACCGGTTTGATACTGGCCGATACCGGAATACTGCCAGCCGTTTACGATCTGGCGAACGATGCCGCTCGACGTTGAAACCTTGGGCAGATCCCACACCCAGGAGACAACCACGCGGTGGCGGTGATCGAAGTCGGAAGGGCCGTAGTGCATGCGGTCGCCATCGGGGAAGTAATAGGGCACGACGAAACCGCTGTTGACGCCGCTGATGCCCGTATTGACGGCGTTGTCGAGGCTCTTCGACAAGGTGTAGTTGGCAAGGATGGTGAAGCCCCGGCTGAAACGCTTCGTGAGTGAGATCTGTCCGGAGTGGAAATAGCTGCGGCGGTCCTGCGTGAAGTATTCGATGCCGCCGAGGTCGGGCGCGAATAGGCGGCGGGCATCGGCTCCGAGCGTGGAGCCGGGAATGTAGACGGATGGGTTCAACTGCAGAACGGCGTGTCCGTAGTTGTTGGCCGATCCGACATAAGCCGCGCGCACGAGCCACTCCTTGACGACTTCCCGTTCGAGTGTGAGGTTCCAGTTATAGGTAAGCGGCGTGTCTTGGCGAGCGTCGTAGGTGGTGACGAGCACCGGCCTGGGAAACGGGGCGTTCTTATCGCCGATGGACTCGACGCGGACGAGGTTGAAGTCAGTGCGCCCGCGGTAGGGATCCGAGAACGGTCCTTGCGGCTGCGTGACGCTCAAGCGGATACTCCACGGCGGAGCGTTAACGCCCCCGTTGTTGAATTCCCCGTACTGGTGAACGTTATAGAACATGCCCCCGCCGCCGCGGAGACTGGTCTTGCCGTCGCCGAACACGTCCCAGGCGAAGCCGAAGCGTCCGCTGACGTTGTTGTAGTCGCCTTTGGTGCCATCTTCGGGTGTATTGGGATCGCCGCGGAAGGTGACGCCAAAGGGGGCGTTCGGATACTGGGGCGTCTTGATGCGGGCGGCGTAGGCTTCCGGGGTGAAGTATTCGAAGCGGCCGCGAGTTTCGTGATACGGCGGCGCTGCTTCATAGCGAATGCCCATATTCAGGGTGAAGCGCTGGCGGACTTTCCAGTCGTCCTGAAGAAAGGCTGCCGGATAGCTGACGCGGAACGCTTTGTATTCACCCGTGCCGTGATCGAACGTGCGAACGTTCCCGAGGAAAAAGTCGGCCATGGAGAGCCCTGTGCCGTCGGCGCTGAAGACGAAGTGACCACCGCGGCGGAATTCGTTAGCGATGTCGACGCGCTGCCGAACCATCTCGCCGCCGAACTGCAGGCTATGTCTACCTCGGATCCAGTTCGTGCGATTGGCGAATTCGAATGCCGTGCGGGGAAACTTCGCTTCGAGGTTATCGCCGATATTGAAGAAGCCCTGGGCCTCGATCTGAGAGATCGACGGCAGCGTGGGGTACAGCGGAAGCCGGACGCCGAGAGATTGCATGCTGGGCACACCCTCGAAGTAAGGCCCGCGCGAAGCATGAATACGGGTGAAGCCCGCGCGCACGTCGGTGAGAAGGCCGGGCGTGAAGGTCTTGGTCCAGGAGATAACGCCACTCTGGCTCCGCACGCGCGAGGCAAGCGTGGGGCTGCGATAGGAAAGTAGATTCGTCGAGTCGAACGTGCCGGCATTCTTGAAGTGATCGATGAAGTAGCGCGCGGTGATGCGGTCGGATGCAGTGAGCAGATAATCGCCCTTGGCGATGAACTGGTCCAGCCGGAACTGGATGGGACGAGGCAGCGACATGAAGCCGTCGCCGCCGACCTGCGGAATGAACGATACGACCTTCAGAGATGCGGGATCCATGCGGCTGACGGGAATTGTATTGTTGGGGAAGTTACCGCCGAGCGGATCGCGCAGCACGCGATTACACGGCGCGCCGCAGGTATTGAAATTGCCAGCCCGCTGATCGGTCGTAGGGGCGAAGGTTTGAAGATTGTTGCCCTTGTTGCGAATGCGCGTCCCCTGCCAGCCACCAAAGAAGAAGGCCTTGTTCTTGATGATGGGGCCGCCCAGATAAGCTCCGAATTGATTCCGCTGCAGGCGGTCGGTTGTGGGTGAGAAGAAGGGCCGGGCATTGAAGACGCGGTTGCGGACGAATTCGAAGACGCCGCCGTGGATCTCATTGGTGCCGGACTTGGTAACGACGTTAACCATGGCGCCAGCCGTGTTGCCATGCGCGGCGGAGTAGTTACTCGTTTGGATAGAGAACTCCTGGAGAGCGTCCGGAAACGGGAATGTCTGGTTTTCCTGGTAGTAAGTATCGGTATTGGTAGCGCCGTCCAGTTTGTATGAGACCTGGCGATTGCCGCTGCCATTCGATGCGACTTGCAGCCCGCCGGGAATCGACTTACCGCTCTCGCGGCTGACCGACATGATGGAAGTACCTGGTACCAGCGCGGCAAGGTTGGCCACCTCGCGGCCGTTGAGCGGCAATTCGACGATGCGAGACTGGTCGACGACCTCGCTTAGCGTCGATGTGGAAGTATCGACCTGGACGGCCGCGCCCGAGACGTTGATCGTCTCCGTCACCGAGCCAACATCGAGCGTAACGTTCACGGTCAGGCTTTGGTTGGCCAGCAGTTCAAATCCGCTGAAACGAAACGTGCGAAATCCGGCGTGTTCGGCGGTGAGATCGTAACTCGTCGGCCGCAGAGTCGTCAGCACGTACTGGCCGTCGCTTCCCGAGACCGCCGACCGCGAGATACCGGTAGCCTTCTCAACGACCTTAATGGACGCGCCAGCGACCACCGCGCCCGTGCTATCGGCGACCAAGCCGACGATTTGGCCAGTCTGCTGGCCGAGAAGCACCACTTGCGGCAATGCGAAACAAAGAGAGAGAACTAGAGCCCGTTGCGACATGGCTACCCCTTCCGCGATTTCTTACCCCCAAGGTTCGACAACGTGGTCGCGAACCCACAACCCGCGCACACGAACCGTGCCCTGCGCGCGACAAATCTAAGTTAGCGGTATTGTAGGGAAAAGTGACATGTCAGTCAACAACCAAATTCGGGATTTTTGCAAACGATTACTCCTTCGCCGATTGCGAGAAGGCGTAGAGCGCTTCGTCAGTGCGCACATAGATCACCCCTTGAGATAGGGCCGGTGTGGCGTAACAGCCTTCGTCTAGATTGTTGACCGCTAATACTTCCCATTCGCCGCCAGCACGCAGCACCACCACCTTGCCTTCTTCGCTTGCAATCCAGACCTTGCCGTCGGCCGCCACCGGCGACGACGAATAGCCGCCCAGTGCGCCTTCCATGCGAGCGGCCTTGATCACCTGGCCATTGGCCGCGTCGTGCGTGGTGAGAATTCCGCCGTTGCGCACAACATAGAGCACCTGCCGGTAAGCGAGCGTCGATGGGACGACATAGCTGAAGTTTTTCTCATAGCGCCACAATTCGCGCGCGCGCCCATTTTCCAGACGCACGGCGAAGAGCGCGTTCGGACCAAGCACCTTGTCGGCGAAGGTCCTCCATTCGTCCTCGGTGACGTTGCCGTCGCGGTTTCCTGCGTTCTTGCCAAGGTTGTTGAGGATCGGATCGATGCCGTATTCGTCCGGCGAGAGGCGGCCGTCTTTGTTTGTATCAAGCTTCTCCAGCCTTGGCGCAAACGGCGCCGGTGTCTCGACACCATAGCCGAACACGTAGGCAGTGTCGCCATCGAGCGTGGGACTCGACACCAGCGCCATGGCGAATCCTGGAAGAGTGAACGCGCGGCGTCCATCGCGCGCCTGATGTAGGCCGAGCATGCCGCGGCTCACGGTTAGGATTTGCGGGTCGGCGCCGGATCGCTGATGAACAATCGGTGATCCCCAGCCATCCCCCTCCTCGCGCGCGATCTTCCAGCGCAACTCGCCATTGCGCGTGTGATAGGCGGCGATGAACGAGTTCTCCCATTGATCTGCCACGACAACGACCGAATCGCCTACGAGGATGGGCGAAGCGGAAACCCCTTGCGTATTGATGAAGGGTCCAATCGGAGCTTTCCAACGGAGGTTGCCCGAAGCGCTGTAGGCAACAAGGCCGAAGTCCTTAAAGAAGGCGTACACGTTGTCACCATCTGTCACGGGAGTAATGGCGGCCTCGTGGTTCAGGCGGTTTGCGATCTCAGTGCGCGGCCGATCAATCGAACGCTCCCACAGCAGCTTGCCGGTGGCGCGATCGAAGCACAGCGTATAGAGCTTGCCGTCTTGCGAGGCCGTGAGAAAGACATGGCGCGCAGTAAGAACGGGCGATGACTTCCCAGGGCGCACCGGCGAGCGCCACCGGACATTGTGCTCCTTGTTGAACTTCGTGGGGAAACCGGTGTCTTGCGAAACGCCGGACCCGTTGGGTCCACGGAAGCGGTTCCATGGCTCGGAAGGCAAGGTCTCGGCGGACAGGCCGGAAAGGAATAAAAGCCCAAACAAAAAACGCATGGTAAGGATTGTGTCACGCCGGCCGTGGTTGCGGCACGCCATGGCACAATCGATCCATGCGCATGTTTCTCGCCTTCGCGGCGTACGCCGGATTGGTAGCAGCCTCCGACTCGTATCAACTATTCCGCCAACCCGCCTTAAGCAAGAGCCAACTGGTGTTCCACTATGCCGGCGATCTCTGGTGGGTGCCGCGTGAAGGTGGTGAAGCGCGACGGTTGACATCGTCGCAAGGCGAAGAGCGCGATCCGTATTTCTCGCCTGACGGAAAGTCGATCGCGTTCACCGGCGAGTATGACGGCAACACGGACGTATTCGTAATTCCCGCCATGGGCGGAGTGCCGAAGCGCATCACGTATCATCCAGGCGTCGACCTTGCACGCGGTTGGACGCCGGATGGAAAGAACGTATTGTTCCGCTCCGCACGCCACATGCCCTCTCGGGGGACAAGGCTTTACACCGCGCCAGCCGATGGCCCGACCGATGGCGTGGCCGAGGAACTTCCCTTCCCGCTTGCCGATGCTGGTTCGATCTCGCCCGAGGCCAGCCGCATCGCATATGAGCCCGTGCCGCCGGCATTTGCCTGGTGGAAGCGATACCGCGGTGGCAGGATGTC
>DASRHX010000850.1:0-2264 GCA_035650295.1 Bryobacteraceae bacterium
ACACGCGACTGTCTCTTTCCAACGTCAATCCCGGTACAGTCGGACCTTCCGTTGCCCGCGACAAGATCGTCTTTGCTCAGGCGGAGCTGGCGGGCAATATCTGGATGGCCGCACCAAAATGACGTTTTGGCAACTCCGCAAATCTCTGGCGCGGTTCAGGTCGGAAAATGTTGCTTGGGTCCAATGCCGTGCCTTCTGGTGATTCTAGCTCTTGCGTTTCCCGGAATGATGGTCGTGGATATCTTTCCTCCTGTCAATCTAACCCAAGCCGAATGAAGGAGCGCTGATCGACATCCTCGAACGTGCCATGCACGCCAGATCGGAATGGTTATTCTTTCGTGAACTGCGCGTGGGCACCGGCCGGCACAACAGCGGAGCGCAGCGTCTCGATGCATTTGCGCTTAATACCCTGCCACACACTGCAATGAAGCGCGTCTGCTATGAAGTGAAAACCACGCGCGCCGACTTCCTCGCTGAATTGAAACATCCGCTGAACCGGCGAATAGGAATGCGGTATTCGAACGAATTTTATTTCGTGATGCCCGCCGGTCTCGTCAACGTGGCCGAGATCCCCGCCGAGTGTGGACTCATCGAGGCGGGTTATGCCACGTTCGACGAATGGCGGCTGTTGATGAGCTGTCACGCCGGCTTCTTCAATTACGATGCAGCGACACGTGCCTACTGCATGGTCACGATTCCTGCGCCATGGCGTGACACGCCTGGACCGACGTGGCAGCTCGTCGCGGCCATGCTGCGGCACCAACGGCGTGAGTTGATCGAAAAACGGCCGTCCCGGCCCGAGCAGCAGCGGTTGGCGTTAGTGTAAGGGCCGACGCGTCAGCCGCCACCACCGTAATTGTTTCGCCGATTTTCACGCCTATCCTGCGCAACCAGTCCACTAACGATCCAGCGCCGGCTCTGGAAATCGGATGCGGGATTGTGCCCCTCTCCGATTGGGTCTCGATGCTCGGGCCTATATGGGATTGGGCGTACCGAGTGTTACAGCTCCGTTCTGTACGTTAGCCGGAACTATCGCGGGAGGCGCTTCCATCTCTCTATCGGGCGCTCATTGCCTTTCCCAGCGCCTACGATCACAGTTGATCAACGCTATGCCGATCGTCACGGGTCGTCGCCCGGTGGCCGATTCGACTTCAGATATCGCCGGTCCTTTTTGCAACCGCATTTGCGATCATGATGAGATAACGGTTCCGTGCTAAGGCGTACCATCAGCCATTACGACGTGCTCGAAAAACTTGGCGCCGGCGGTATGGGCGAGGTTTACCGCGCGCATGATTCGAAGCTCCGACGTGATGTTGCCATCAAGGTTCTACCCGCAGGACTCGCTCATGATTCCGAGTACATCGCTAGGTTCCGGCGCGAAGCGCAGGTGCTTGCTTCATTGAAGCATCCGAATATCGCAGTCGTATACGGCCTTGAAGATGATGCCATCGTGATGGAGCTAATCGAGGGCGAGACGCTCGCAACGCGCATCAAGAAAGGCCGATTGCCTATTGAGCTGGTGGTGCGTTACGGAATCGACATTGCGGCGGCTCTGGCAGCGGCGCATTCCAGCGGGATTGTCCATCGCGATCTGAAGCCTGGGAACGTGATGGTGACAAAAGCTAACGTGAAGGTGCTGGACTTCGGTTTGGCGAAGCAAACGCAAGCGGACGAGACGCTGACAGTCAGCCGAGCCCTAATGGGCACTCCGGCATACATGGCGCCGGAGCAGTTGGAAGGGGTGGGTTGCGATGCACGAAGCGACATTTACGCTCTGGGCCTGATTCTGTACGAGATGGCAACCGGCAAGCAGCGAAACCAGGGCGAGACGACAACGCCTTCCGATCTATCGGAACGTTTTGCTCACGTGCTGGACCGCTGCCTTGAAAGGGAACCTGAGAATCGCTGGCAGTCGTCGCGCGATCTACAAATGGAGTTGGAATGGGCTGCGAAGAACCTGTTCCCGAGCACCGCAAAAGTAGTCCGTCGGGGGCAACGGTGGACGTGGGCGGTGGCGACCGCAATCGCACTAGCTGTCGTAGGCATAGTGTTGCTCCTCTATCTGTCGCAGCCACAATCGCAACCTTCGGCGCGCCTCGACCTGTCGTTTCGAGGGCTATCCAACATCAGCCTGCCCAGTCCGTCACCTGATGGGTCCAGATTTCTGTTCGCTGCCCGTAATGCGTCCGGCAAACATTCTTTGTGGGTGCGGCCGCTGAATTCCGATGATGCGCAGCCACTTCCCGGTACCGAGGATGCTGTGA
>DASRHX010000851.1:0-3145 GCA_035650295.1 Bryobacteraceae bacterium
TTCCCGCTGAGTCGGCGTCACGGCCCAGGTTCGCTTACTTTCCGTTTGGAGGCGGCCCCCGGCAGTGCATCGGCGCCGGCATGGCGATGATTGAAGCGCCGCTTATTCTAGCGTCGATCGCGCAGCGGTTCGATTTCGACCTCGTTAGCAATGACGAAGTCGTACCCGATCCTCGCCTTAGCCTCCGGCCCCGGGGAACCGTTTGGCTCCGGCTGCGCCCGATAGCGTCTGTGTGAAAGCGGGAAGTAGACATCCGGCGCCAATGTCATTCAGAGCCGTCGACTTGTCGCATGACCGTCAGCGAGTGGAGGCCCGACGCCAGTCCCGAGCCGCGACCCGAGCGGGCTCTTTGAGACTAGAACTCATCTCATAAATGGCGGAGCGGGATGAGGGCACAAGAGAGATGGAGCATGCCGGTGAAGTTTTCTAGAGAGTGCTCATAGCGCGGTGCGATCATTTCTATACTGGTCTCCGCCAGCTCACGACCCGGCCGGTCGGAGTACCAGCGTTACTTCATGTGGCGAGGCGCTTTCCGTGCAACGGCGATCGGAAGACCGTGGCGGTCAGCCACTGCGCTTCTTCCAGATCGAATCCGCCTCGGCTGCGAGATCCTCGGCCAGCGCCTCCAGCGCACCGCGCATGACACCGGAGCGAACCCATTGCTGGAAACGCCGGTGGCAGGTCTGGGAAGGAGGATACCGCTCGGGCAAATCAGCCCACGCAGCACCGGTGCGCAGGATGTAGAGGACGCCGTTGAGAACTTCACGCCGCCCGCGCCACGGGCGTCCTCGACCGTCTTTTCGTCGTGGTGGTTCAGGAATCAATAAGTCCAGGAGATCCCATTGAGCGTCAGGTAATTTTTCACCTTTACAAGCTCCCTCCGACACCGCTAAGAGACCGAAACACAGCACGATGTCGTCCCACGTTTTTGGCGGAAGTCGCGTACGCGCAACCTACCGAAAGTTCTCAACCAGCATCAGGTCCGATTCGTATCGGTCGATTTGCGCCCAGAGTATCGTCTGCCCATCGTGAGAGACGGCAAATCCTGGGTTCGTGCGGACTACCTGTTTGTTGATCCGTCCGATCTCTGTTACCTTCCGCGTTCGAACGTCGAAAACTTTGATGGGAAGATACGAATGCGGGAAACTCGAATAGTACGGATCAAAGTGAAATGAGATTGCAGTCTGTCCCCCAGCTTGGCGACCAGGGTTCGCTTCGGCTCCATCGACGTCAACGAACATGATTCCACGATCTGTCACGCCCCACCAGCCTTCCTGGACCATCGCTAGTTCTGCGATGGGTTTCTCCAAAGCGGCGTCTGCGTGCCCCGATGTTGGCCGGCTCCACAACCCGCGGCCGCGGACTTTCGAGTTGGAAGCGTTGATGTAATAGAGCGTTTTGCCATCCGTAGATTCGAAGGATTCGTGGCCGCCCTTCAGCGTCACCTGAATGGTTGGTCCACCTTCGACGGGCGCTTTGAAAATCTGTTGCTCGGGAGTTCGAGTTGAGTAGAAATAGATCGAGCGTCCGTCGCGCGACCAGTTCGGTCTACCTTCACTCGAGCGCTCGGTCGTCAAGCGGCGAAGAGATCCTCCACTCGCCGAAACCGTGTAGATGTCCCGATTTCCATCTACAGTGGACGAAAAAGCGACCGCCTTCCCATCCGGTGACCATCGAGGCGCGTTTGAGCCGGATCCAAACGAAGGCAGTTGAACGAGGTTTCCACCATCCACATCGGAGAACCACAATTCAAATCGGCCCGAGCGGCTTGACGTAAAGACAACACGGGTCTCGTCAGGCGAAAGCTGTGGGCAAATGTCGAAACGAGTCGAAGCGGCTATTCCGATAGGCGCGATTGATCCGTGTTTCTTGAGCCAAATGTTGGTATCGATCTGCATTTGGGCATACGCTAGTTGGGCTATGCCGGCCGGCGTGTCGCGAACAACTACAGGTTCCCAAATTCCAGATCCCACTCCTTCAACCTGTTTTGACGGAACTGCAGGACGTTTAATGGGCATACGAGCCAAGGAGGGTTCGAGCGTGTTCCCTGGATCGACATAAATCAAATCGTTCCCGTCGGGCGCCCATGCCAGACGCTGGGTATTCGTTTTGAGATCCAACACCTTTCGTGCTTCGCCCGTGAGGCCATTGGCAAAGACTGGCATCAAGAACAGATCTGTGTGATTCGAGGTGTTCAGGCGAGCAAAAGCGAGTTCTTTACCGTCGGGGGAGAACGCAAACACCTGATCAGCCCATGCCTCCCCGCTGGGAGCAGTAATGCGCTTCTTCTCTCCAGTCTCCACCTTGATCAAAAAGATGCCTTCGCGCCAGCCACTTACCGCGACTGCTTTGCTGTCAGCCGTCCATGCGATGTGAGTCGTATTGAAATCGGCGAGTTTCCGCTCAGCGCCACCGTGCGGAGGAACCAGATAAACCGCGCCAAGACGTTCGAAAGCAATGTAACGCCCATCCGGTGACCAGGCAGGGAACCGGTCGGCAGCCGGATGAGTAGTGAGCCTTAGCGGAGAGCCCGAGGAGGTAACCGTCCTTGCATATATGTCGAAGTTATCTTCTTTCTCGCCGTTCCAGCTGAAAGCAACCAGATCGCCGCCAGGTGAAAAAGTGGGGCTGCGTTCCGCGCCCGGATAGCTGGTGAGCGGCACGGGGGAGAACACGCGGGGCGTTACGATAGTCTTCTCTGTCCGGAGCCAGGCAGCGACACAGGCGCCAACGGCAAGGGCGAGTCCCAATATCCATCTACCGGCCCGCATCCAGGGCGGGCGTACTGCCGGAAGTGTAACGCGCCCGACGAATCGATAACCCCGCTTGGGAACCGTTTCAATGTAACTAGGACCATCCTTCTCGGTCAGAACGCGACGCAACGTTGCGACATTGACCGCGAGAATCCCCTCTTCGACAAATGCATCTGGCCATACGGTGTTTAGCAGTTCCTCCTTGGTGACCACTCGCTCGCGATTCTCTACGAGCGCGGCCAACAATTCGAACGCCTTCGGAGTGAGAGGAACAGTTTGATCGCCGCGGTACAACAGGCCTTCGTTGACCTGCAACCGGAAGGGTCCGAAGTCGTATCGTTTACTCCCGCTCAATAACTTACGCCACTTTCGTAAATTTTTAATCTTTCTTT
>DASRHX010000852.1:0-3091 GCA_035650295.1 Bryobacteraceae bacterium
GCTAGGTTGTGTACTGTGATCACCGCGCGATTTAAAAATAGTCGCGTCGTCCCCCCTTGTCAAGGTTATGTAGTGGATATACGGTACAGTATAGAACACGACCCGAGGAGAGAGCCGGTGCCAGAAGCAGCGACAAGGAAGGGTGGGCGACCGCCGCGGCACAAAGGCGAGCGCCTCTCCAAAACGCGGACATTTCGCGTTCGAGGCGGTCTTGATGAGTATCTGAAAGCCGAGGCAGCCGCGGCCGGGCGGTCGGTTAGCGAAGAAATCGAGATGCAATTGGAGCTTGCTCGCATTCGGCGCGACCACCTTATCGAAAAGTGGGGAGGAGACGTGTTCGACATTGCCGACCGCGCGGCCAGGGCGCTGTGGCACATCGAGAACTTCACCGGGGAAGAGTGGGTTGAGGATGATCGGACGTATGACCTGTTCCAGCGTGCCCTGTCGGAGATCGTGCGGAACTATCGGGACCTTACGATTCGCGATCGGCGTGCAGAACGATCCCCGGAGGAGGGCACCGAGGGCAAGTCGGATCACGAGCTCGCTCAGATGTTCGCCGCGTTAAGCGGCGTCACGCCCCCTGGGCTGCGCCCCATCCAGCGCGCTGCACGCGATGCCAAAAAGGAGGCCGAGCCTCCGGCCGGAGGTGCTGTGAACCTGATGGACAAGCTGCGAGAACAAGCAACAAAAGAAAAATCAAGCGCGGCAGGAAAGCAGGAAATCCAGAGAAGAACCGGAGCGGGGGACCAATCGTGAAGGGTCACATCCGCCAGCGCGGCAAGCAATCCTGGGAACTTAAATTTGATGCGGGACGGGATCCCGCCACGGGCAAGCGCAAGATTCAGTACCACGCATTCCGCGGCAACAAGCGGGCTGCGCAGGTCAAATTGGCCGAGCTGATCGCATCGGTAGGGCAGGGCTCTTACGTTGAGCCGTCCAAGGCGACCGTAGCCGACTTCGTGCGGGCCCGCGTCGACCAATGGGAGGCGGCCGGCAACATCTCAGCCAGGACAGCGCAGCGGTATCGACAACTCGTCGAAAACCAAATCGCGCCGCACATCGGCGCTAAGCCGCTTCAAAAGCTCACCCGCCTCGACATTGAGGAATGGCACGCGACGTTGAAGAGCGGCGGACTAGCAGCCCGTACCATTGGCCACGCGCACCGCGTGCTCTCCAAGGCGCTGGGTGACGCGGAGAGCGACGGCGCGGTGGTCAAGAACGTCGGTAGGCTCCAGAGGGCGCCCAAGGTTGCCGAAAGCGAAATGGTGATCGTGCGGGACGTGCCCGCTGTCGTTACCAAGATCGAGGGTGAGCGCCTGTACGTCCCGGCCGTGGTGGCGTTGTCAACCGGGATGCGATTAGGCGAAATTCTGGCGCTGCGGGAGCACCGCGTTGATCTCGATCGCGGCGTGATCGAGGTGCGAGAGGCGCTTGAAGAAACCAAGGCGAACGGAATCGTATTCAAGCCGCCGAAGTCCAAGGCCGGCCGCCGGGATATCACCTTGCCGACTATCGCTATCGAAGCATTGCGGGAGCACCGCAAGTAGCTGCTCGAAATGCGGATGAAGCTCGGGCTTGGCAAGCTGGGGCCGGTGATCTGCTGTTTGCTAATCTGGAAGGCCGACCGCTTCGACCCAGTACGATATCGTCGGACTGGGGCAGTCTTGCCGAACGCATCGGAATGCCCGAAATAACATTTCACGCCTTGCGGCACACGCACGCCAGCCAACTGATCGCCAGTGGCGTGGACATCGTGACCATCAGCAAGCGTCTCGGGCACGCCAAGCCAAGTGTCACCCTTGCGGTCTATGCCCATATGTTTACAACGGACGACAGCAAGGCCGCGGCGGCCATCAACGCGGCCTTGGGCGTTTCGTAAAGGCGTTGGGTGGCAATCCGGTGGCAATGTTCACATATGTTCCTGCCGGAAGTCCCGGTAAGTTGTTGAAAATTAAGACGCGGAGAGGTGGCCGAGTGGCTGAAGGCGGCGGTTTGCTAAACCGTTATACGCTCCAAAGGCGTATCAAGGGTTCGAATCCCTTCCTCTCCGCCAAGACCTTGTTCGTCTTGGTTCGCCCCTGGTCGCGAAAGCAGTGATTTACGCCCATAAAACAGCCGTTTCTGTCTGGACACATTCGTGGCCATCCGCCATAATCCGCTACACTGCCGTGGGTACAGTTGTGGGTAGGATCGATCGGGGCTAGCGATGGGAGCCACGGGACGGTTGACCGCGTTGAAGGTGACGAGTCTCGCTGGAAAGCCGGGCATGCACGCGGATGGCGGCGGGCTCTATCTCCAGGTCACGAAGGGCGGCGCTTCGTGGATCTATCGGTTCATGCTGAACGGTCACGCTCGTGAGATGGGCCTCGGCTCACTCGCGTTATTCGGACTGCAGGACGCCCGGGCGAAGGCGCTCGACTGCGGCGCCTACGTCATGACGGGATCGATCCGATCGAGGCGCGACGCGGCTCCCGGTTGAAGGCTCGCCTCGACGAGGCGAAGGCAATGACCTTCAAGCAATGCGCCGAGAACTACATCAAGGCGCATCGCGCCGGGTGGAGAAATGTCAAGCACGCTGCGCAATGGGAAGCCACGCTCGCCACCTACGCCGATCCCATCATCGGGCCACTCCCGGTCCAGCTGATCGACACAGCGCTCATCATGAAGGTCCTGGAGCAGGCCGTCGGCGACAGGGCGAATCAGGCACCCGCTTCCCTCTGGAGCGCCAAGCCGGAGACCGCCAGTCGTCTACGAGGGCGGATTGAATCCATCCTCGATTGGGCGAAGGTGCGAGGATTTCGCGAAGGCGAGAACCCGGCGCGGTGGCGCGGCCACCTGAGTAAGCTGTTGCCGGCTCGGTCCAAGGTGCGGAAGGTCGAGCATCACGCAGCTCTGCCCTATGCGGAATTGTCGACCTTCATGACCGATCTCCAGAGCCAGGAAGGGGTGGCCGCCCGCGCGCTCGAGTACGCGATCCTGACCGCGTGTCGCACCGGCGAGGTGATCGGTGCCAAGTGGGATGAGATCGACGGTTCACAAAAGATATGGACGATTCCATCAGGCCGCATGAAGGCCGGTAAGGAGCACCGTG
>DASRHX010000853.1:0-12571 GCA_035650295.1 Bryobacteraceae bacterium
GGTCCGGCCCGCTTGCGGTGTTCCATTCCCGGCGGACTTGCGTCACGGAGTTCGCGCCGGCGGGCAACGGTGGGTAGACGCTGGGGCCGCCGATGGTGGGCGTCAACAAACCGCTGGCCACGAGTGACGCGTCGCGGATGATCTCGGCATCCAGGCGCAGCCGATTTTGGCGCGAAAGAAGGTGGTTATCCGGATCAACCGCTGCGGCATCCTTGCGAGATGTGGACGCCTGACGATACGTTGCCGAGGTCACGATCTGCCGGTGCATCGCCTTGCGGCTCCATCCGCTGTTGACGAACTCCAGCGCCAGATAATCGAGCAGCTCGGGATGGGTAGGGCGGTCGGCCTGCTTGCCGAAATCGTTTTCCGTCTGCACAATGCCGCGGCCAAAATACTGCTGCCACATGCGATTGATGGTGACGCGCGCGGTCAGCGGATGGTCCGCGCGTACCAGCCAGCGGGCTAGATCGAGGCGATTCGGTTTTGGACCAGCAATCGTGATTGGAGGAAGCAGCCCCGCGACCGGCACACCCGGCTCAACTGGCGCGCCCTTACGGAGAAAGTCCCCGCCGAGATGGATATAACTCTGCCGCGGTTCCGCGCGCTCCTGCATCACAAGCGTTCGCACTAGCGGAGGCTTCTTGCGCCGAAGCGCTCCAGCCTGTTTGCGCATCTCTTTGAGCTTCTCGTCTTTCTCCCCGTCGCCGGCGAGTTGCCCGATGTAGATGTTGATCTTATCCTCGAGGTCTTTGACTTCGGTTTCCCAGGCGACGAACTTCGTTTTCGCATCCTCGGTCCCGATGTCGAGGAACGGCCGGTTGAAATCCTTGCGGTCCGCTTCTTTGTCGATCTCGTCGACGTTATTGAGGAACGCGAACATCTGGTAATACTCGCGCTGCGTGATGGGATCGTATTTGTGATCGTGGCAGCGCGCGCAGCCCATGGTGAGGCCCAGAAATACTTCGCCGGTTGTGCTGACGCGATCCGCGACGGCCTCCACCCGGTACTGCTCAAAGTCGATGCCACCCTCGTAGTTGCTCGGCGTATTGCGGTGAAAACCGGTGGCAATAATCTGATCTTGAGTGGCGTTGGGCAACAGATCCCCTGCAATCTGTTCGATCACAAACTCGCTGAACGGGATGTCGTTATTCGTGGCTCGAATCACCCAATCACGATACGGCCACATGTCGCGCGGCGCGTCGATGGTGTAGCCATCGGAATCCGCATAACGCGCAAGATCCAGCCAGTGGCGTGCCCATTTTTCTCCGTAGTGGGGCGAAGCGATCAGGCGATCGACGGCCCGCTCGTAGGCGTCGGGACGCTTGTCGGCAAGAAAATCTTTCAGCTCGGTCTGGGTTGGCAGCAAGCCGGTGAGGTCAAGGCTGACGCGGCGCAGCAGGGTCGCACGATCGGCTTCGGGCGACGGCGAGAGGTTGGCAGCCTCAAGCTTTGCCAGTACGAATCGGTCAATCGGGTTACGTGCCCATCCGGTCGCTTTAACAGCAGGCAGCGGCACTCGTTTGGGAGCCTGGAAAGCCCAATGATCCGCGCCAGCCCGCTTCGCTTTGTGGTATGCGGCAGGCATCGGAATGCCCTCGTTCACCCATTTCTCGATGGCAGCGATCTTGGCGTCGTCGAGCTTGCCGCCGGGTGGCATTTTCACTTCGCCCGATTGCCGCAGCGCCTCAACCAGCAAACTCTTTTCGGGCGAGCCAGGGACGACCACGGGGCCGCGGTTGCCTCCGCGTAAGAGTGACTCTCGCGTCTCCACCGATAGCCCGCTGTTCACGTTCTTGTCGGAGTGGCAGGCAAAACAGTTGTTGCGCAGAATGGGCCGGATCGTGGACTCGTACAAGGCCTCGCCCGACGCGGGCGCGGCTGTTTGGGCAACAGCTTGGACGAGTGCCAAGCCCGTGCCAAGGCACACATATATCAGGGTGCGCATTCGCCCAAATGATATCAATTTGGCGTTACAAACGTAAGGGCCTGGCCCTTAGCGGAGGGGCCTCGGCGGCATCGTCGATTCCCGCACAATTAACTCGCCCGGAACTTTAAGGATCTGCGTGGATTTCTCCTCTTTTTCCAGTAGGCGCAATAGCGTCTCCATCGCGAGCCTGCCCATCGCTGCCATCGGCTGGCGCACCGTCGTCAGCGGTGGATTCAAATACTGGCTGATGTACAAATCGTCGAAGCCCACCAGTGAGAGATCTTCTGGAACGCATAGACCGGCCGCGCGCGCCTCGTGCATCACGCCGAGCGCGGACATGTCGTTATAGCAGAAGACCGCCGTGGGTGCATCGGCCAAGGCGAGCAGCCGCGCGAATGCCTCGCGCGCGCCTTCGGGCTTTCCATCGCCGTTCTGCACAAGGTCTGAATCGAATTCAAAACCGGCCGACTCGAGTGCGCGCCGGTAGCCGGCCAGACGCTCGGTGTCCGATTGGTGGCCGTAACGGTCGCCAACGTAACCAATCCGCTTGTGGCCAAGATCGACAAGATGGCTCGCCGCCGCGAAGCTGCCGCTTTCGTTGTCAATCATCACCGAATGAGCTGCTTCGCTGGGATGCTGATTGTTGAGGAGAACAATGGGAACTTCCATCCGCGACAGCATGGGAATGTGAAGCGCCCCGACGCGCGACGAGGTGACGATGATGCCGTCCACGCGGCGTTCTTCGAAGCTTCGAACCACTCGCTTCTCACGCTCCGGCTCGGCGTTCGAGTTGGCAAGGAAGACACTGAACCCGCGCTCTTCAGCGGCGTCTTCAATGCCGCTCACAACCCCCGCGACGAACGGATCGGAAATATTAGTGACCACGACACCAACCGTGTTAGTCCGCCGCGTCACCAGACTGCGCGCCGCCGCACTCGGCCGGTATCCCTCGCGTTCGGCAATCCGCCTTATCATCTCTCCCGTTTCCGCATTCACGAGAGGGCTGTTGCGCAGGGCCCGCGAGACCGTGGAGTTCGACACCGCTGCCGTTTTGGCAATGTCCTTGATCGAGTAGTGTTTCACGATGAGGCTCCGCGGCCCTCCTATTTTGCCGGATACCAGCCGCGGTCCCAAGGGAACGCGAAGGTGGGACGGTTGGCATACCGCGTCATCTTGCATTCGATGGTGGACCCTGCGCCGGGCTCCAACCGTATGGTGGCTACGGGCGAACTGAAGTTCACCGTTTGGCCATTCACGGTCATCGCTTCGAAGCGGTGCTCGCCGTAGCCGCCCGCCTGCACCACCACTTCCCGCGCCTCAATGGGATTCACGTTCACCAAAGTCAGCGTCGCCGAATCGGGACCGAGCTTCTGTACCAGCACGGAGACATCCTCCGGCAAACCGGCACGGCGCTTCACTGGGTCGAAGTAGCGAAAGCGGCTATGCAAGACCCACACGCGGCCGCTGGCGAAGTACCCGCCGAGCGTCAGATTGGTCAGCGCATTGGTGGTTGCGGGGTTCAGGTCGAGCAGGTAATCCGCAAGGCGTGAATCGGCGGTCGTCTGGTCTGTCCGGATTAGTTCCATTCTTCGTCTGACACGCGACAAATCGGCCTGCAACGCCTTCTCCGGAAATTCGGGCAGTTTTCCTTCCAGATACCCAAGCCAGGCTGCCGAGCGGTCCGGCTCCTCGTATCCACCGCCACCACGCCCAGTAGTGGGAAACTGCGTGGCAACCGGAACACGTTCCAGATCCTTGCGGTCCATCGACCAAAGGTAAATCTCCATCAGCCTATCCGTGTGCAGCCGCGGTGTGAAGTGATACCAGCTCGGCGGGCCGTTGTGCTTATACCCGCGCGGGTCGCCGTACATTTGCGGCAGCAGCGTTCGACCGTTCTCCACTTTCTTCTGTGCGTAGATGTTGTCCACCTGGCGCCGCAGCACCTGCACGAACGCCTGATCGCCACTCAACAGCAGAGCGTTGCCGAATCCAGGCCAAGTGCCCGCCGTGAAGTAGTTGCGGTGGGCAATCTGGCCAAGTTCACCGTCGAAGATCGTGAAGTTCCAGCCGTAGGTACCCTTCCACCATTGACCGTTGTACTCGCCACCCAGCTTGCCGTTCAGGCCGATATTGCTCGGTATGTTTCCGCCCGCCTCTTCGGCGCGCTGCTTCCAGGCGCCGACATAGTCGAGTACCCAATTGCGGTATTTATCCTCGCCCGTGAGCGCGTACGCATTGAGGCCCAGTATGGTCGAAGCGAGATTCAAAAAGTTGTCGCCCACGCTGTCCAAATACTCGTCGCAATGCGAGAGCATCTTCTTGTAGTGCTCTTCGAGGTTCAGCATCTTGCCACGTCCAGCGGGGTTGTGCAGGAGATGGAACGTTCCCGGCACAGGGTCGCCTACCCAGTCGTACGTAGTCGCCTTGCGCAGCATCGGGCCTTTGCTGCCGGTCCAAATGCTCTTGATAATCTTCAGCGCCGGATCGTAATTCGGCGTCTCCGGATCCTCGCCCATGTACATCGCCGCGAAGCGCCGCGAACGCTGCCGGTATAGCTCATCGTTCGGATCCGACAAGCCCTGCAGCAAGAATGCGCGCATGCCCTCCGCTGTGTGGAACCAGTCGGACTGCGTGATGAACTCCTTGCTATAGGAGCCGTTGGCGGCCAGTTCGGTAAGCTTCGTGCGGAGTTCGTTGTACTGCTTGAGGTGCCCTTCCTGGCCTTTCTTGAAAAGATCCAGCACGGAGTTCGAGCCGCCCAAAGCATGCAGTAAAGTCCAATTCCAATAGGTTTCAATTGCGTCGTCAGGCCCATCGAGCGTACCCCACCGCGGCGTGTGAGCCAAGTAGCCGCGCTCATCCACGAACTTCTGGGCGAACCGCTCGACGGCGATGGAGTTGTAGCGCAGGAGGTCGCGTTCGAGCAGCGCCCAGGCCGGAGGCGGCATGGGCGTGGCAATCCGAATCGTCGCTTCCTGGCGAACCTGCTGGGCAAAACTCAGCGAAACGAAGGCGAGTGCGAAGGTTAAGGCACGCTGCATGGCTCGAAATACCATATCAATTTGATACGATTCCTCCAAGACCATGCGATTCCTGGCGTACTTCCTATTTGCCGCCGCCTGTGCCTGCGCTCAGGTGAGCACCTTCACGGGCGCTCATACGCAGTCGATTCAATTGAAGGCGGGTGACCTTGTTGAGGTGTACGCCGGACTGCCTTCGCCGTCCGACTTGCCGGCCAATGGGCGCATCTCCGTCGAGTGGCAGTCCTATCGCAAGATCCTGCACGCTTTCGATCCCGACTTCTTCATTGTGTACCGCGCGCCGAAGGCCGGCACGTACACACTGGCCATCCGAAAAGTGGAAAGCGAGGAACCTGTCTTCAATAAGCCGCGTTGGCGCGAGACCGGGACCATCGGCAGCATTACGCCGTTTCCAAAGTCCACCCCGTGGCCCGCTGGGAAAACGGTAAAGTTCCGCACCTGGCTGAAGCCGCTTGTTCCCGGGACGTCGGCGAGGGGCCAGATTTTGGAGGCTGAACCCAACGATTCCATCGCCGACGCGCAGCCCATCGCTTTAGGTGCGTCCGGCAAGGATGAGAACGTCCACATAACCGGCGGCGCCGACGACGCCGAATACTACGACAACGGCGATATTGGACAAAGCGGCATCGACTGGTTTCGCATTGAATACAAGGGCAAAGAGCCGCGCCTGTTTACGGCAAACCTTGGCCTGCCGGACCCGTTCGTGGTCGCACAGCTGCTCTTTTACACAACCGATGGCAAAGAATATCGCGAAGGCGCAAATCCGAACGAGCGTGTGCACCAGCAGACCGAAGGCCACCGCACCGCCATGTCACGCATCCTCAAGCCAGGCGGCGTCTATTTCCTGAAGGTCGAGTCCAACTCGCCCGGCTACGATGTCGAGCTGCGCATTCGTAATCCCGCGCCTTACAGCGACCCACGCATGGCAGTACGTCAGGCGATGTACGACCACATCGGGCAGGTCGACGCCTGGCTCCTGAACCGCCCGCGCGGAGCGGCTGTGGACCGCCGCATCCGTGACACCGGCAGCCTTCTCGGCACTCACTGCATGAGCTGCCATACCCAATCCGGTGTGTGGGGACCGGCCGGACCGATGAAATATGGGTATCGCGTCGAGAATATGGTGAACTACCGCCACCTGATGAACATCGCATACGAGTCGATGCGTCCAACCAACGAATTGGCCGAAGCGGCCAACAACACGAGCCTCGCTCCGCTTGATTTGGGCGATGGCCCGGCCGGAACTCGCGTGGCAGGATTCAATGTGACGGCGCTGGAAGAGTTGGTTCCCGCGCGCCGGCTGCACGCTGCCCAGCAGATTCGTGCCGCGAACTTCGTTCTACAATCCGCTGATCCAAGTGGCATCAACGCCGCCGGTCCCGGTTCGAATATCGGACAATCTCTCGTTTATCGCTTCGCAGGCGCCATTCTCGAACGCGCCTGGAAAACCACTCGCAACCCCAAATACTTCGAGGCCCTTGAAGAAAAGGCGCAAAAGATTCTCAAGGTCAATCCGCGATTTTCCGACGACATGTCGAATCGCATCCTCTTCTTCAAAGAGGTCTTCCCGCACAACTACGTTCAGCTCAAAGGTGAGACCGATGAAGTGAAGGCGTTCTGGAAGCTCGTCGAAGAGCAAATCGCGAAAGACGCCGCACGCCTCCGCGCCACGCAACGGCCTGATGGTATGTGGCAGTTCGATCCCGGAACGTTCGATGAAAAGTCGAAGTCGTGGCGCGTGAAGAACGACGAAAAGGATGTCGATCCAGCGCCCACCGCGCTCGCCATCATGGCGCTCCATGCTCTCGGCGCCGGCGACAACGACCCACAGGTGAGGCTGGCCGTCAACGCCATGCTGCGCAAGCAGGACGCATTTGGCCGCTGGAACGAACATGCGCTCACCGGTTTCGTTACCACGGCGTATACCTTGCAGGCGCTGGCCCGGCTGTACCCCGTACGCGATCCCGAACCCTCTCGCGGGGACTTTGCCGCGAAGCCCGGAGAATCGCTCGCCGATACCGTTGCGCGTTACAGGGCGCTCGCACAACTCGGCCTTTCGCCGGACGACCGCGAGTTTCTCGACATCGCGTTGGAAGGCGCCAAACACCACAGCCCGCTTGTTCGCTACTGGGCGTATCAAGCCTTGGGCGCTATGCACGATGAACGCGGCGTGCAGCAGCAGATCCGCGGACTGGCTGATCCGGTGAAGATGGTTCGCGAATCGGCGCGCTGGGGCATGCGGCAAACGTTGCTGGATGACAAAGGGTGGGATTCGTTCTTCCCTGCCATTGCGCACGCTGATGACCTCACTAGGGAGTGGGCGGCGGGTGCGCTCCTCATGCGCGCCGATACGGTCATGACACGATCCGCGGTTGTCTGGAATAGGCTGACCTCCACCCTCGACCGTATGATGAACGAGGATCCCCACCCTGCCGTGCGTGCCTGGGCCGCCCGTGCTGCCTGGAACTGGTGGGTCTGGAACCCGCCCGTGCGTGAGGACCTCAATCGGTCGTTCCTCTCCATGCTCGAACGCGACGAGCCCTCCGCGCTTGCCGAAAACGCCAAGCGCTATCAGACCGAGGCGCTGTTCATCGCCAATGGCCAGCGGGCCAACGGCAGCAAGGAACATCAGTATCCCGAACTCACTCGGTTGTTCGACGCCCTGAGCAAAAAGATGGATCAGCCGTCGCCCGTATTGGCGAGGCGAATCGTAAACATCGCGGCCACTTTCTACAATCAGGCCGGCGGTGATGGTGGCCCCGGTCAGATGGGCTACGTCACGCCGAAATCGAGCGACGCCATCGGCAAGGCTGTTTATGCCTATTGGGATTGGTTGCGTCCCGATGGGCCAAAAGAACATTTGAAGTTGGCGTTGGAGGCGGCCGCCAACGTCGTCTACGAGCCGCTCCAGAAAAAGTTGCTGGAGTTCTCGACGACCGGTCCCGAGCAGTACCGCACGCTTGCGGCGACTTCGCTTGCCGACCCGCGCGTCATCACTTTGAACGCGGCGCAGGAGTTTGTCGAACCTTTGATGGAGCAGGTCCAACGCGGCGCGAAGGAGCCGGAACGGCGGGTAGAGTTGGTGAACCCGATCATCAAGCTGTTCGCGCGTGCGCGCTGGAACATGCCGAAGACCGAGGAACAGCAGATTATCTTCTACAAGCTTCTGGTACCGGAGTTTCCCGAAGAGCGCGGCAAGCTCGAAGAGAACACACGGGCGCTCCTGCAAATGGACAAGGACAGCCCGGACTGGTTCCTCGCGCGCAGCATCGGACGCGTCATTCACTCCAACCCCGATCTGCAAACGCCCGCGTTGGTCAGCCGCTTTCCCAGCAAGTTTAAGACTCCCATGGACGAGATGCTCTGGCTGGACAGCGCCAGATGGCTCCTCACCTGGGATACGCCACTGCCGGAGGTCCGGCCTTCCCAAATGGCGCCCGATCCGCACAAAGCGGCGCGCGACCGGGCCGCGGCCCTGGTGGCGAAGCAATTGACGGCAGCGAAAGTGGACGGCCGTCTTCGTGGAGGCGCGATTGCGTTGGCCGCATCATCATCCGCTGTGCGAAACCATCCGATGGTGCGCTCCGCCCTGGAGCCGCAGCAGCCGAGGTTGTACGAAGGTGACGCTGATGGCGCTAAGGCGCTGCCGGCGGACTGGAAGCGGAATTTCGAGTACTTCCGGGATTGGGTCGCCCCCGAACTTCTCCGTCCGAATCGCGACGACGAAACGGCTTGCCTTACCTGCCACGGACTGGCCGGACGGGTTCCGTCCATGGAGCTGAAGGCGCCGGACGACCGCGGCTACCTCTCGCCACAGAACATGTGGGCCGACTACAACATTCTTCTTGAGCGTGTAAACGCCGACGACGTGGAGAATTCCAAGTTGCTTCGCAAGCCACTCAACGTCCAGTCGGGCAAGGAAGACGGCCACCAGGGTGGCCGCCGTTACAACCCGGAAGATCGCGGTTATCAAATTCTACGGCGCTGGGTGTTGGACGCCGCTCAACTGAAAAAGACAAGTGTCACGCCGGGGGCGCCATGAAAACTTATCTAACTGTCTTCGCAACCGTACTCGCCATGAGCGCGGCGGACGTGAAGGTAATCACACCGCCTGGCGCGAAACCGCCCACTGGCCCATACAGCCCAGCCATTTTCGCTGGCGATTTCCTATACGTGTCGGGCCAGGGCGGAGCGAAACCCGACGGCAGTTTTCCCGCAACCGCTGCGGAACAAGTGGAACAGTGTCTGCGCAATGTGCAATCCCACGTCGAAGCCGCCGGCCTCACGATGCGGCACGTCGTGTATGCGCAGCTCTATTTGAAGGACGTATCGAACTACGATGAAGCCAATCGCGCCTGGGCAAAATTCTTTCCCGCGGATCCGCCCGCTCGGGCAACGGTCGGAGTCGCCCGCATTCCCACTGATTCGCCCGTCGAAATTACGGTTGTCGCCTACCGCGATCTTTCTCGCCGCAAATCCGTCGCTCCGCCGGGACACTCCTCCGCCTTGCCCGTCACTCCCGGCGTCATGGCCGGAGACCGCCTCTACCTCTCCGGCTTTCTCGGTGCCGGCCCCACCCCCGCCGACCGCGTCGAACGCGCCTTCTCCCAAATGGAGGCCACCCTCAAAGCTGCCGGGATGGACTTCCGTCACGTCGCCTTCGTCAACCCCTACCTCACGGACGACATGCCGATGGACGTGATGAACCGCGTCTACGCCTCCAAGTTCGAGTTCGGAAACACGCCCGGCCGCGCCACCATCCGCGTCGCCTCGCTCCCCAACGGCGCCAGCATCGAGTTCACCGGCGTCGCCGTGAAGGACCTCGCCCAACGCCGCGCCGTCCGCCCGAAGAACATGGCCCCTAGTCCCACCGCCAGCCCCTGCGTCTTCGCCGGTGACACCTTCTACTGCTCTGCCAAGTCCGGCTTCATCCCCGGCCCTAATTCAGGAATCTACGCATCCACCACCGAAACCCAACTCCGCCAAACCATGCGCAATCTCCTCGATGGTCTCGAGGAGGCTGGGATGGACTTCTCCAACGTCGTCGCCGCGAACGTCTACCTCGACGATGTCGGTGAATGGGAGAAAATGAACAAGGTTTACGCGGAGTACTTCAAGTCCGCTCCGCCCACGCGCACGACCGTTCAACAGTACCCAGCGTTGAAGGAACGCAAAAGTGACAGCCGCGGCCGTTGGCCCACGCTCGAACAGATTTCCATCATCGCTGTAAAGTAAGGTAAAAGGCAGGTGCCCATGTTTTCCGAAACCCTCCGCGAGCTACTCCATGGCCGGTTCCATCGTCTGACGCGCCGTAACGTTCTCACCGCTACGGGCATCGCCGCCGCGGCGCATCAACTCAACGCGGTCCCCACGGCAAAGGCAGCCGAAGGTGGCGCGCTTCGCATCGGCCCGGATATATTCCAATCCATCGGCGTGCGCCCGTTGATCAACTGTAAGGGCACCTTCACCATCGTGAGCGGCTCCCAAAGCCTGCCCGAAGTGAAACAGGCCATGATGGAGGCGAGCAAGCATTACGTCCACCTCGACGAGTTGATGGCTGCCGTCGGTCAGCGTCTGGCCACGCTTACCGGCGCCGAGTGGGGCATGGTCAGCAACGGCTGCGCCGCCGCTCTCGCGCACGCCACCGCCGCCTGTATCGCCGGCACGGATCCCGAAAAACTTCAGCGCATTCCCAATCTCACGGGCCTCAAAAACGAGGTCATCGTGCCTCGTCATTCGCGCAATGTGTACGATCATGCCATCCGCATGCTTGGCGTCAAAATGGTTGAGGTTAACGATCTCGATCAACTGCGCAAGGCGTTCAACCCGCGCACGGCGATGGTGATGGTCTTGGCCGCGCCGCAAGCCGACCGCGAACCGCTCTCTACCCAAACCATCTCGCGCATCGCCAACGAGCACAACGTGCCGGTCCTCGTCGACGCCGCCGCCGAAGTGCTCACCATCCCGAACAAACATCTGCAGGCTGGCGCCACCCTGGTCGCCTACAGCGGCGGCAAGTGCCTGCGTGGCCCGCAAGCGGCCGGATTGCTCCTGGGCCGCAAGGATCTCGTGCAAGCCGCATGGCTCCACAGTGCCCCACACCACGCTCCCGGCCGCGCGCTCAAGTGCGGCAAAGAGGAGATCATGGGTATGCTCGCCGCTGTCGAAGCCTGGGTGAAGCGCGACTACGAGGCCGAGATGCGCACCTGGGAATCCTGGCTCGGCAGTATCGCCAAGACTGTCGAATCCGTTCCAGGCGTCACTACGGAAGTGCGCCAGCCGAACGGTCTCTCAAACAAATCGCCGCAGCTCACCATCCGTTGGGACGCCGCGAAGATTGGCATCTCAGGCCGTGAGATGGAGAAGTACGTATACGAATCCGATCCGCGCATCGTGCTCGGCGCGGCCTCGGGTGATCGTGGGGGCAGGGAAGCCAGCTCGGTCACCATCATGCCGTACATGATGATGCCCGACGATCACAAAGTGGTGGCCGAGCGCCTTCGCGCCGTGCTCTCCAGTCCGCCTAAGCTGCCCGAAGCGCAGAAGCCTTCGGGGCCCGTAGCGAATGTCGATGGCCAATGGAAGATCTCCATCCGGTATTCACTCGGCTCGGCGGATCATCAGCTCGTCTTCGAGCAGAAGGATAACAGACTAGCTGGCACGCATCGCGGCGATATCACGAATGGAGAAATTCGGGGTGCCGTCGAGGGACCGGAGGTTCGCTTCGCGAGCCGTCACCGCTACGAGGGCACCTCGCTCACCTACGCATTCACCGGCAAGCTGGAAAACGACCGCCTGTCAGGAACAGTGCAACTGGGTGAGTACGGTAGTGCGGAATGGACCGCCGAACGCTTCCGCTACAACGCCTAGAAGCTGACACAGACCGCCGACGTCTCCCACAGGACTGAGTCCTGGTGGAATGCTTGCTTGTACACGTCGATCACCTTGGCCAGCGACTCACGCACGGGCGCGGTGTCTTCATGCACGAGCAACAGCACCTTCGCCCGCTCACGCGTAATCTTGCCGTCTGGACCCCGCCACTGACCTTTGGCTTCCCAGACAGTCAGCCCCTGTGGGAACCTCGGCGTCACTGACTCCGCCAGAAACGCCTTCCACTGTGTCTCGCTAATCGTCCCCTCGCCTGCCGTCAAGCCAAAATACAACGTCGTTCGCGTGTACGGTCGTCCCTGAGGGCCGCACGGGGATGCGGGAGCGGGCGCACCCCCGGTTGGCGCCGGTGCGGACACAAACATGCCCGCAAAAAGCAAAATTGCTGGAATTACTGTTCGCATCGAGTCACTCTTCGAAATTGTCCGTTCACTGGGTAGACGCGACGCCGCGCGACCAGGAGGCTCATTCGGGGCGAATTTTCGGTGGGAGATCCCTATTTTGAAGCAGTTGTAACGGGCCCGAAGGCGTACAGCGCCCCGCGCGTGCGTACGTAAATGACGTTGTCCACAATCGCCGGCGTGGCGTGACAGATATCGTCGAAGTCGTTCACGGCGAGTACTTCCCATTCCGGCGCTGCCTTGAGGACCGCCAGTTTACATGCCTCGCTCAATACAAACACCTTCCCATCAGCCCCGACCGGCGAACTGAAAAA
>DASRHX010000854.1:0-3796 GCA_035650295.1 Bryobacteraceae bacterium
TCTGGCTGATGGGTGGCGGCTCGCACAACAGCCTTGCCGTCGAATTCCGGGACTTCATAGTCGTTGTCGAGGGGCCGTTGGATGACTCGCGCTCCATCCCCGTGATCGCCGAGGTGAAACGAGTTATTCCCAACAAGCCGATCAAGTACCTTGTCAACACGCACCACCACTTCGATCATCTGGGCGGCACGCGCGCCTATGTCGCGGAAGGCGCAATTGTCGTTACGCACGAGGGCAACAGGAACTTCTACGAAGACGTCGTGTTCGCTCCGCAGATCCGAACCCTGATGCCCGACAGGCTGTCACAGTTCCCGTGGGCGACGACCGGGCCCGGACCGGCTCCGATCGAGACGTTCACCGACAGCCGGGCCATCAGCGATGGTCAGCGCACGATCCAGATCTTCCACGTTCAGGGTCTCAACCATAACCAGAACATGGCGATCATCTACCTCCCGCAGGAGCGGATCGTCATCAACGCCGATCTCTGGTCCCCGCCGGCCGCGGGCGCGCCGCCGCCGAATGTCGGCCAGAGCCAGGTCACGCTGTACAACAACATCCGTCGTCTCAGGCTCGATGTGGCGACCCACGTGCCGATCCACGGCAATCCCGGGCCGCATGCGGACTTCGAGCGGATCGTGGGACCCGTAGCCGCTCAGCAGGCCCAGGCCGGCGGCGGCGCGGCAGGCGGCGGCGAATAGCGCCGAAAACAGTGAAGTGACTTCGGGCGAGGCATCCTTCGGGGTGTCTCGCCCGTGCTTTTTGCGAAGCTTTACGGCACACTATGCCCAAGGGCGGCACGGCCCGGTAAGGCGTTCAGCAGATCCACCTCGGGAGGAGAAAATGTCAAAGCGACTTTGGCTGTTGTTGGCCGCTGCGGCGCTGATCGGCGGATCAGCCGCGGCGCAGAACACCGGTATGGCCGCACTGCAGGCCGCCGCAGCGAAGATGGGCGTCACCAACATGAAGTCCATCCAATATTCCGGCGCAGGCTGGCAGGGCATGGTCGGCCAGAACTTCAATCCGTCCATGGACTGGCCGCGCGTCGATCTGAAGGACTACACGCGCACCATCGATTTCGACACCATGTCGTCGAAAGAGGAATACACCCGCTCGCAAGGAAGCAATTCTCTGCAGGGCGGCGGCGCCGGCTTTCCGTTCCTCCAGGACCAGAAAGTCGTCAACATGGTCAGCGGAAATTCCGCCTGGACGCTGAACGCGCAGGGACAACCCGTGCCTCAGCCTGACCAGGCCGAGTTGCGGCGGCTCGAGATCTACCTGACCCCGCACGGCTTCCTGAAGGGCGCGCTGGCGCAGGGCGCCAATCCGACCTTCATCACAAGAAATGAATACGGCGGCCGTGTCACGATCGTTTCGTACATGGTCGGCGGCAAGTATCGCGTGAACGGCACGATCAACGGCCAGAACCTGGTCCAGCGCGTGCAGACCTTTATTCCCAATCCGGTCGTCGGCGATCTCTACGAGGAATACGTCTACACGAACTATCGCGATGTCGGCGGCGTGATGATGCCGCGTTTCCACAGCCATATGGATTTCGACGACGGGGGCACGCCCAATCCAAGCGGCGGCGATCACCAGTTCGGCCTGGAGTCGTTGACCGCGGCGCGCGTCAACGTCGCGAATGCAGCGCTCACCGTACCCGACAATGTGCGGACGGCAACGATTCCGGCCGTGCGCGTCGAGACAAGCATGCTCGGCCAGGGCCTATGGCTGATCGCGGGCGGCTCGCACAATAGCGTTCTCGTCGAATTCCGAGACTACGTCGCCGTCATCGAAGCGCCGTTGAACGAGGCGCGCTCACTGGCGGTGATCGCGGAAGTGAACCGGCTCGTCCCCAACAAGCCGATCCGCTACCTCGTGAATACGCATCATCACTGGGATCATCTCGGCGGCATCCGCACCTACGTCCACGAAGGCGCGACCGTGATCACGCACGAGAGCAACAAGCCCTATTATCAGGAGGTGTTGCGCGCGGGCACGTGGAACCTCGAACCCGACCGCTTCGCGCTCTATCCGCCGGAAGAGTGGTCAGAGGGTTACATCTTCGAGACCGTGAACCAGAAATACGTCCTCGGTGATGATACGCGGACGGTAGAGCTCCACGCCATCCAGGGGCTGCCGCACGTCGCGGGCATGCTGATCGCGTACTTCCCGCGCGAGAAGATCGTCGTGCAGGCCGATCTCTTCAATTCAGCCGCCACGGCGCCAAACGCGAACGCGCGCGCGTTCAACAACAATCTCCAGCGCCTGAAGCTGGACGTTCAGCAGATCGTGGGTATCCACGGCACGCCGGCAACGATGGCGCAGTTCCAGCAGATCGTCAGCCGCTAGACATCGCGACGGGTAATGAGAGGGCGGGGGGATCGCATGCCTCCGCCCTTCTCTTTTGGCTTCTCGGCGCGGCAATCACGATTGCAATCTCGCTTGTTCCTGGCTTGTATCGGCGGCGTCACGCCTTATCTCTGTTCAGACCCCGGTGATCGCCCATGAACGACATGACCGCTGTTCCCGCCCCGGGCGCCTCTTTGTGGGACCTTGCCGACCTTTATCGGAGCGTCGAGGCGTGGGCCGCCGAACACGCGCGGATCAAGGACGAAGCGAACCGCCTCGCGTCCTTCGAGGGCACGCTTTCCTCAGGCGCAGCCGCCATGCTGAAAGCCCTTGATGCCATATCGCGCGTCAACAAGGAGGCAAGCCGCCTCTATACCTATGCCAATCTCAAGGGCGACGAGGACCTTTCCGTTGCGAGGAACCAGGAGCGCAGGCAGCAGGCCGGTTCCCTCTATACGCTGATCAATGAGAAGACCGCTTGGCTCGCACCGGAGATTCTAAACATCGGCGCGGAGAAGGTGAGCGCGTTCCAGATGGCCGAGCCGGCGCTTCACGCCCGCCACGGCTTCACGCTCGACAACATCCTGCGCGGCGCGCCGCACACGCTCGGCATCGAGGCCGAAACCGTTCTTGCAGCGGCGGGTGACGTGCTGCAGCAGCCCGATTCCGTCTACCATCAGCTCGCCAATTCCGAGTTGCCGTTTCCGACGGTCACGCTCTCGGACGGAACCGTCGCAAAGCTCGATCAATCGGGTTACGTGAGGTACCGGCAATGCGAAAACCGCGCCGACCGCAAGCTGGTGTTCGACACGTTCTGGGGCGCGTGGAAGGGCTACGAAGGTACCGCCGGCGCCATCCTCACCACGCATCTGATGGGCGATCTCTTCCGCGCCAAGACGCGGAAGTACAGGAACGCGCTTTCGGCCGCTCTCTTTCCCGACAACATGCCCGAGGCCGTCTATCGCACCCTTGTCCAAGAAGCCAATAGCGGCCTTCCCACGCTGCACCGCTACTTTCGCCAGCGCCAGCGTCTCATGGGGATCGAAACCACGCTCGAATATTTCGACGTCTATCCGCCGACCTTCACGGACATGCCGCAGGCGAAGTTCACCATCGCCGATTCCGAGCGCATCACGCTCGAAGCGCTCGCGCCCTATGGTGAGGAATATCTCAATTTCCTGAAGCAGGGATTCGCCGGCAAGTGGACCGATGTCTATCCGCGGGCGCACAAAGCCTCAGGCGCCTATATGAACGGCAGCGCCTATGACGTGCATCCCTATGTGCTTCTCAATCACCTGGACGATTACGACTCGCTGTCGACCTTCGCGCATGAATGGGGTCATGCGGTTCACACGCTGCTCACGGTCAAACATCAGCCTTACGAGAAATCGAACTATTCGACCTTCGTTGCGGAGGCCGCGTCGATCGCCAACGAAATGCTGCTGAA
>DASRHX010000855.1:0-3106 GCA_035650295.1 Bryobacteraceae bacterium
GAAGCAGCCGGCGCGGTGCCATTCTTCACATACTCCTCGACGCGCCCCACATCGTCCGGCCCGGGAATGGAATGGATCTTTGCGCGCACCGGTTGAAACTTCGAATCGAGGTCGGCCAGCGATGTCGCCAAATTTCGAATTCGCTTCACACGGCTGTCGGCGATTCCATGCGGTAACGTCGCCACGAGTTGCAATGCCAGAAAGTAATTCTTCCTTGTCCAATCCGGGTCGCTCAGCAAGCGCGTGAGCAGCGCTCTCCCGGCCTTCTCTTCGTCCTCAATTTGGCGCGCGCCGCGGTAGTTGACCGCCTTCGTGTAGATCCAGCCTCGCTTCACATCGGCGAGGTACGCTTCCAGGATCAGTTCCTTGAGGCGCCAGTGGTCGCGGCCCGCGTCGAAGGCCTCGTCAAAGGGCAGCGCCACCAAAACCGTGCCGACATCGATACTCCAAGTCCCTAGTTGCTTCGCTTGCGCCGTCAAATCGGCGTGCTGGACGCCGCCGCCGCGTTGGCGGCACGGTACGCCCGCCGGCGGGTGAACCGTCCCATCCTTGCAAAACCAGCGGATTTGGAAATAGGGCCCCTTCGGACTTGCTTCAAACTGCTGCAATATCTTCGCCGCCTGCTTTACCTGCTGCGAAGTCATGGGGTCTACCAGCCCCTGCGCGCTCACGCTCGCGGCAGCCAGCAGGCCAATCAAAAGGGTCAGTCTCATCTACTGCGGCTTCGGCGGCTCTTCTTTCCGCCCCTCCTCGGGTAAGGCTTCCGGAATATCGAACGTGATGGCGGTATCAGCTCCGAACTTGCGGTACATGCGGAACTCGGTTTCGTTCTTGGCCAGATACTTGGCCGCGCGCATCTTCACCGTGTACTTCAGTGGCAACATGTAGTCCGAGCCGCCAATATTTACGAAATCATAGTCCAGGATCGTTCCCGCCTGCTGCACGGGAAACGACGGCGGAATGTCCTCGGCTTCTAGCGTGAGCCGTGAGATGGCCCGCGAGTCCCGATCCACGTAGATCAGCCCATGATAGCCCGGCGTGATCTGCTGCGATCGCTCGTAGCTCACGCTCCACTTCGACTTAGGCTGACGCACGCGGTAGTCGATCACGTGCATCCGACGCCCGCCCAAAGTCGCCCACCGCGACCAATGAAATTCAGTCTCCGACGCCGGCTCGAATACCTCGCGCAACATCGACCCGAACTCGCCTGTGGAAATGGACCCGTCCACTCTTTCCAGACCCACCTCCGTAGGCGCGCCATTCATCAACATCACCTTGTAGTCTTCCTTTTGTTCGAAGTAGGAGAGGCGCACGGTGATCACATCCCGCCTCCTCCAAAACTCGAGTCCTGTCGGGTCGTCGTAGCGCCGGATCACCTGCGTGCAGATGAAGTCCGGCAGCCGTTTGGTGTAGTTGATGGCGTAATCGCGCAGATCTTCGATCAGCTTGCGCTGCTCCTCGGGAGAAGGGGGATCGGGCAACTTGGTGACAGGCTTCGGCGGTGGCGGAGGGGGGGGCTTGAGTTGTTTTGACGCTTCGAAAAGATCCCGTAGGGCCTCCGCCGTTTTCTGCCCGACACCGTGGCTGAGCATGGTCGTCAAATCGTCCTCGCTCATCCGCTCGGTAAGCTTCACGTTCTTGAGGTAGCCGGCGACCTTCTTGTCGTCCTGTTTCAGTTGTCCGGAGGATTCAATGAAGGAATTCAACTGAGCAACGCTCATTCGCTGAGCGAATGCCACGGCCGTTAACAGGACCGTGAACAGGAGAATGTGCAACAACTTCATATACTTATTGTCGTAGATGCAACCGTGGAGGTTTCATCCGTGTTGTCTTGGAGCTAGAAGGGAAGCTTCCTTTTCTTCTTCGCGGGTGGGGGCGCCGGTTTGGCCGCTTGGTCAATGGCGGCCTGCACCAGCGGAGCCATCACACGGTATCCGGCCGCGTTTGGGTGCAGTCCGTCGTCGGCGAGGTCGGCTTTGAGCATGCCGCGTTCGTCTTTTAAGGCTGAGGCGTAATCTAAATATCCAATGGCTCTTTGTTCGGCGAATTCCTTGGCCCAGCGGTTGATGGCTTCGATTTGTTGCGGCGGCCGCCGTTTGCTGATCTCGAACGCAGGATTCACATGCATGTGGTAATCGCTCACCGGTAGTACGCTTGCGATGATCAGCTTGATTTTGTTGTAGGCGCACAAATCGGCGATGAGGGCGATGTTGCCGGTCACGGTTTCGACGGAAATGCCACGAGCCAGATCATTTGTTCCGCCCAGCAGGACGGCGATTTCCGGCTGCAAATCGATCACGTCGCTCTTCATACGAGCGAGCATTTGAGACGTGATCTGCCCGCTGATGCCGCGGTTGACGTAGTCCTGGTCGGGAAAATACTCGTTGAGCCGCCAGCCGTCGGTAATCGAATCGCCAAGAAAGACAACGCGCGGCTTCCCGGCGGCGGGAGGCTGTAATCTGTTGTTGGCCTCGGCGTACCGCTTCAAGTTGTCGCGGTCCGGCGAGCGCAGTTGTGTCTCCTTGACTTCGAGCATGGCCGCGAAACTTGTTTCCGCGCGATCCACCGACTCGCGCAACTCGGCGAATTGCCGCTTCGCCTCCCCAGGGAAGGGAAAGGGTTTCGGCAACGCATCGGCCAGGGCCAAATAAGCGCGTACGTTGCGCACGATTTCCAGGTGCATCGGCGAGTATGGCTGCGTGGGGGCGATCTTCAAATTGGCAACCGCCTGCCGTGTGTTCTCCATAACGGGGGCGGCGGCTCGCGCCAAACCGGGAACGGACGACATCGTCGAATCCATAAGCTGCAGCGTCCGCGTATAGAGTGCCGTGTATTGTGGCGTCGTCAGTAGCGCACTTTCCTGTGCGGATCCGCCGATTCCACTCAACACGAATAACGCAGTTGCCATCCAACGCCGTCTCATGACCGTTCCTCCTTTACCAGGTCAATCGTAACCGTACCGAAGAAAAACGACATTTGCATTCTCACCCGAACCGGCAGCCGCCGCGCATCGTCGCTCAACCAGAAGTACATCCGCCCGGAGCGCCTATAGATGACGCCATTCATCAGATCCGCTTCGTACTTCACCGTGTTGAACACGCCTGCT
>DASRHX010000856.1:0-7636 GCA_035650295.1 Bryobacteraceae bacterium
CGATCACGTCAATCTGCCGATCGTGGTTGCCGGAGGCGCCGCGGGCAAGTTGAAAGGCGGGCGGCACATTCGCTATGCGAAGCCGACGCCGTTGGCGAACCTCCACCTGACCCTTCTCGATCGCGCGGGCGTGCGACTCGATGCGTTCGCCGACAGCAACGGCAAGATTCCCGAACTGCTCGAACCACTTCCGCTGTAAACCATGCTGCGCACAACCGCCACTTTGCTGCTAGCCGCCGGAATGTTGACGGCAAGCTTGGAGTCGCGCCTCACCGGCGCCGCTAAGGGCGGCGACCGCACCGCTGTGCTAGAGCTTTTGAAACAGAAGGCCGACCCGAATGCGGCAGAGCCCGACGGCACCACTGCCCTGCATTGGGCCGCCTACCAGGAAGACGCGGCGATGGTGAAGGTCCTGATCGATGCGGGAGCTAAAGTGGACGCGGCGAACCGCTACGGTGTGACGGCATTGTCGGTTGCCTGCAAGAGCGGCAATGCGAAGCTGGTGGAGACATTGCTCAAGGCCGGCGCGAATGTAAACCTTGCGCTGCCTGGCGGCGAGACGCCGCTGATGACGGCGTCGCGAACGGGCAAGCTGGAAGCCGTACGGACACTGCTGGCGCATGGAGCCGATGTCAAGGCCAAGGAAAGCCTTACGGGCCAGAGCGCGCTGATTTGGGCCGCCGCCGAAGGCAATGCCGAAGTGATTGAGGCTCTCGCCGCGGCGGGCGCCGATGTGAATGAACGCCTCGATTCCGGTTTCTCGCCGATCTTGTTTGCGGCGCGTGAAGGGCACATTCAAGCTGTAAAGACGCTGCTGAAGTTGGGGGCGAGCGCAAACGATGCGATCCCGATGTCGGGGCGGAAGAGGATGGCGTTTAAGAACCCACCCCGTCTGGGCACAACGGCGCTAATGTTTGCAGTGGCCAATGCGCACTTCGATGTCGCTGCGCTGTTGCTCGACGCCGGCGCCGACCCGAACGCGAAAGCTACCGGTTATGCGGCGTTGCACGTTGTCACCGACGTGCGCAAACCGGGCGGTGGCGACAACGATCCCCCTCCACAGGGTTCGGGCAGCATGACCAGTCTCGAGTTCGTGAAGAGGCTAGTTGCGAGCGGAGCCGATATTAACAGCCGCATGACGAAGAAAGTGGCCTTTGGCATGACGGGCTTGAACACGTTGGGCGCAACGGCGTTCCTGCTCGCCGCGAAGACCGCCGATGCTGAGTTGATGCGCCTGCTCGCCTCACTCGGCGCCGATCCACTGCTGCCCACGACCGACGGCGTGACGCCCCTGATCGCGGCCGCGGGGCTCGGGACGCGTTCTCCGGGTGAAGACGCGGGGACCGAGAGTGAGGTGGTCGAAGCCGTCCAGGTCGCGCTCGAACTTGGCAACAATATCGACGCGGTCGACAAGAATGGAGAAACGGCTATGCACGGCGCGGCTTATAAGAACCTGCCTGCCGTCGTGGAATTGCTTGCCGCGCGCGGCGCTAATCCGGCGATCTGGAACCAGAAGAACAAATTTGGCTGGACACCGCTGCGTATCGCCGAGGGCTATCGATTCGGCAACTACAAGCCTTCTCCTGTCACCATCGCGGCGTTCCATCGCGTAATGACGAAAGCGGGTCTGTCGATTCCCTTGCAGAGTGAGGGTGGAGAGAATATCTCTCCGTACGCCAAGCCCAACCAGTGATAGGATCGCGTCCATGACGCGATTGTTCCTGCCTCTACTGATTCTCTCGGCCGCCCTCTTCCCCGCCCTGGCGCAGAAGAAGGTCCACGAGACGGCCAAGCCCACCACACCGCACGACGATTCCAAGCCGAACAGCCCAGCCGTGCCGGAAGCCTACGCCATCTCCGGCCAGTTTGAACGCATCGTCGTGCTGCGCTTCAAGTACGAATCCGATCTACTCGCCGGTATCGAGCGGATGGTGAAGCAGCAGAACATCAAGAACGCTGTGATCCTTTCCGGCATCGGTTCCGTACGGAACTATCACATCCACTCGGTGAGCAACCGCACGTTTCCATCGAAGAACAAGTTCATCGAGGACCCGACCTCGCCCGCCGACATCATCAGCGTGAACGGGTACGTGATCGAAGGCCGCATCCACGCCCACATGACGCTCACCACGGGCGAGCAGGCGTTCGGCGGGCATATCGAGCCGGGCAACAGCGTGTTCACGTTCGCGATCGTGACAATGGGGGTGTTGGGGAACAACGTGAGTTTGGAAAAGGTGGACGATAAGACTTACCGGTAAGCGCACTACTGCAGCCATCAGCTACGGAGCACAACAGACGATATCTGCTGCACCATCTCTGCAACGCGCTAGTATACTTTCGTTCTTGGCGTGTATGAACAAGGAACACATCCTTAACGAAATCAAGCGAACGGCAAAAGCGAACGGGGGCAAACCGCTTGGCATGCAGGCCTTCTACCATGAAACGGGCATAAAGTCCTCCGATTGGCAGGGAAAATATTGGGCACGATGGGGCGATGCGCTTCAGGAGTGCGGTCTTGAAGCTAACACGCTACAAGCAGCGCGCGACGAGGGAGAGTTGATCCTCCATTTTGTTGAGTCAATTCGCGAGTTAGGCAAGTTCCCAACCAAGCCTGAAATACAGATGAAGGCAAGGCGATCGCCTGGCTTTCCCTGGCCTAATACGTTCGCTCGGCTTGGATCGAAGAAGGAAATTGGCGGCGCGTGTGGTGGAATATTTCAGACTGAGCATACAGTTCATCCAGCAATCAGCCGTGAGCCGAGTCAGGAGATAGGCTTTGTCTATTTGATGAAGTCTGGCAGGAACTATAAGATCGGGCGAACAAAACACGTTGGTGGCAGGGAACGGGACCTTTCGATTCAATTGCCTGACAAAGTCGGCACCGTGCACTCGATTCGCACAGATGATCCGTCGGGCATCGAGTCCTACTGGCATAACCGGTTTGCATCACAGCGAAAGAATGGTGAGTGGTTCGAACTCGGTGCGGAGGATGTTGCTGCTTTTAAGCGAAGGAAATTCATGTGACATTGGAGTGGCTAACTCCTTGCATCCGCCAGATGGATCACGAAAGCATAAAATGAAAGAAGGAGACCGGCCATGGAGATCACGCTGCCAGCCGATTTGAGTAAGCAGGTCGAGCAAGAACTCGCCAGCGGCCAGTATCAGAGCCGCGATGAACTGATCGAGCAGGCTGTCAGGCTCTTCCTCGAAGAGCGCCAACGTGGCCAACGGCGACTCGATGCGCTCCGTAGGATCGGTCAGGCTCTGGATCAGGGCGGCTTATACGAGCGAGTGCTCCTTCCCGACCAAAAATGACGGGCACACCGGTCGTCGTCCTCGACGCCTGCGTCCTTGCCAACTTTTCCCTCTGCGATACTTTGCTGCGCCTCGCTGAGTCGCCGCGACTCTATGAGCCAAAGTGGTCGGAGGAGATCATTCGTGAGACAACCCATACGCTGGAATCGAAACTTGGATGGCCGGGTTCTCTCGCGGCTTATCTCGAATCGGAATTGCGCGCCCATTTCAGTGAGGCGTGGATCATGGGCTACGAGCCTCTGATCCCCCGAATGACCAACGATGAAAAGGACCGTCATGTGTTGGCGGCCGCAGTCCATGGTGAAGCCCCAATCATCGTGACTTTCAACCTTCGCCACTTCCGGAATGAGCATTTGAAGCCATGGAGTATTCGTGCGTTTCACCCGGAAACCTTCCTGATCGAGATTTTCAACCAAGAGAAAGATATGGTGGTGGCGAAACTCGAACAGCAAGCCGTCGATCGCGGGCGCACGTTGCGGCAACTCCTCGAGATTCTAAGCGCAACTGTGCCCGAGTTCGTGGCGACCATTTCGGCTGCGATCTGAGATTTTTCGGGCGTCAACGCATTGGGCGATTTCGGTCGACAGGCCGGGAGGTACGGTTAATTGCGCGCTAACTGCCGCAGGCGGTCGAGCACTTTGTTCGGCACAGCGACATTGTTGTCGCGGCCGGTGCCTAATCGCACATCGGGTTTGTTGTCACCGTGGAAATCGGTGCCGCCCGTGACGGCCAACCCATAGCGCCGGGCGAGTAATTGATACCGCTCCAGTTCGCGAGACCCATGATCGGAATGGTATGCCTCAATGGCAAGCAGACCCATCTTGCCCATCTGGCGGATAAGGTCTTCTTCCTGTTGCGGCGTGCGCCGTCCCAACCGGATCGGATGCGCGATGGAAGGGACGCCGCCCCCATCGAGAATGCGCCGGATTCCTTCTCCCAGCGAAGGCTCCTCACGTTCCACGAAAGCCTCGGCGGATTCGTCCAGATACTTATCGAACGCCTCCTGGAGTGTCGATACGTAGCCCTTGTCCATAAGGACGCGGGCGAAGTGCGGGCGGCCCGTCATGGAGCGGCCGACGGCAACCACGTCTTCCAAGGTGATCGCCACACCCAATTCCTGCAGCCGCGCAGCAAGGCGGCGATTGCGATCGCGCCGCGATTCCTGCAGGGAACTGATCCACTCGCTGAATTCCTCGGCCGGCGGCTTCACCGGGAAGTAGCCCAACAGGTGAATGCTCTTGCCGCGCGGACGGCCGGGAACCGGCATCTTTGTCGAGAGCTCGATGCCGCACACCAATTCGATGCCAACTTCAGCGGCCACCGGCAGGGCTTCGTCGTATCCGGCGAATGTGTCGTGGTCCGTGATGGCCAGCGCGTCCAACTGCGCCGCCTTGGCTGCCCTCACAAGCTCTTCAGGAGAATAGGTGCCGTCGGATGCTGTTGTGTGGGTATGGAGATCGATCAAGTATGGGCTCCGGTGGAAAACCTTCAGTCTAGCGGATGTGCGCCGCCTAGCGGGACCGCGGAGGTGTTAAGACTTCTTCTAGCAGCACGTCGAGCTCGCGTTTCATCATCCCTTCGGGCGTTACGTGCAGGCCGCACTCCTTGCCGCCATCCTGTTCCCACCACCATCGGCCGGCGCGCTCGCTTTCACCGGCGGAGACGGCTCGCGTGCAAGGAGCGCACCCAATGGAAGGGTAGCCGCGCGATTCCAGAGGGTGCCGCGGAACATCATGTTGGGCGAGGTAGTCTTCCACCTGCGAAGCCGTCCAATCGGCGATCGGCGCAAGCTTCCAATTGCTGCCGATCCGGGCAACTTTTGGCGTGCCGGCGCGCTCTTCGGACTGTTCGCGGCGCAGTCCAACGGCGAAGGCGTCGAACTCTTCGAGTTTGCGCTCCATCGGGCGCACCTTGCGAATCTGGCAGCACAGCTTGCGGTGGGCGACGCTTTGGCGGAAGAGATCCGGGCCGAAGCGCGAAGTCATCGCCTCCAGTTCTTCCGTCGCGGGATACACGAGTTCGATCCGTGCGCCGTACTTGGCGCGAATGGCCTCCATCACTTCGTAGGTTTCCTGAGGCAGACGGCCCGTGTCTAGGGTGAAGATGCGCGTTGACGGGCGCATACGCAGCGCCATGTCGACAAGCACGAGTCCCTCGCGTTGGAAGCTGGTGCTGATGCCGAAACGGGAGCCGAAGCGGTCCATTGCCCAACCGAGGAGTTCGGTCGCCAGGAGGCGCTCGAGATCACTCGCAGTGGCTTCGGTGGGAATCGTCCCCATGTCCATCAGTTTAGTAGAAATTCACTCTTCCGGCATGTTCCCCGGCTCCAGGCTGCGCCAGAGGTACCAACTGGCGACGGTGCACCACGGGGCCCAGGGGGCGGCGATGCGTTCCATTTCGGGTGGTTTGGGCATTTCGGGGAGGCCGTAGAGTTTTTGGACGGCGGCGCGGACGCCGTAGTCACCGACGGGGAGGATGTTGGGGCGGCGGAGGGAGAACATGAGAAACATGTGGGCGGTCCAGACGCCGACGCCTTTCACCTGTGTGAGTTGGGCGATGACGTCTTCGTCGGCGAGGCGGGGGAGGCGGCTGAAGTTGAGGCGTTTGGCGGCGGTGTGGGCGGCGAGGTCGAGCATGTAGGAGGCTTTTTGCGGGGAGATACCGTTGGCGCGGAGGCCATCGACGTCGAGGCGCAGTATGGACTTGGGTGTGACGCCGGAGCGGCCGCAGGCGGCCTCGAAGCGGGCGTGGATGCTGGCCGCGGCCTTGCCGTTCAACTGCTGGTAAACGATGGCGCGGACCAGCTCCGGGAACGTAGGATCGGCAAACTTTATGCGGCAGGGTCCAACCCGTTCTACGACCGCCGCCAGGCGGGAGTCGCCCTGTTTTAGGTGGACGGCGGCTTTACGTAAAGTTTGCGGGCTCATGGAAACACAACTTTCGCGGGGCGCATCTCAGTTATTGTAATGAACATGATGTGGAATCGAAGGCAGGCCCTCAGTTTGCTTACCGGCGCGGCCTCCGGCGTCCTGGCCCGCGCGCAGGAGCTCGACCAAACGATCAAGGTCGACGTAGACATTGTAAACGTGCTCTGTTCGGTGCGGGAGAAGAAGGGCGGCTATGTCCGCAACCTGAACAAAGAAGATTTTACGATCACCGAAGACAACAAGAAGCAGGAAATCCGTTATTTTGCGCGGGAGACCGACTTGCCGCTCACGATGGGACTTCTGGTGGACGTAAGCAAGAGCCAGGAGCGGCTGCTCGACATCGAGCGGCGCGCGGCTAGCGCCTTTTTCCGCAGCATGCTGCGCGAGAAGGATATGGCGTTCCTCATCCAGTTTGGCGCGGAGGCGGAACTCCTGCAGGATCTCACCAACTCTGCGCGCTTGCTAGAAAAGGGGCTCAACGAACTGAAACTGAGCGTCGATGTCGGCGCCATGCATCAGGGCACCATCCCCAGCAGCCGCAGGCCGAAGGGCACGATCATGTATGACGCCGTGCAACTGGCGGCGACGGAGAAATTGAAAGGCGAGGTGGGACGCAAGGCGATTGTGCTCATCACCGATGGAATGGACTTCGGAAGCCACTACTCGCGCGAGGACGCGATTGCCGCGGCCCAGCGCTCCGACGCCATTATCTACGGCATCTATTATGCCGACCAGTCGGCCTACGGCTACGGCGGTTTTAGCATCGGCGGCGCTTCCGATGGCGATTTGAAAAAGATGGCCGAGGAGACCGGCGGCCGCGTGTTTCATGTGGACCGCAAGAACAACCTCGACGAAGTGTTCAAGGAGCTGCAGGAAGAGATGCGCAGCCAGTACGCGTTGGGCTACACGCCCACGAACGCCGTTCGCGATGGCGGATTCCGCAAGATCGAAATTCGCACGACCAACAAAGATCACCGTGTGCAGGCGAGAAAGGGCTACTTCGCCAGCAAAGGCTAGACGCCAGCCGGCAGATATTGCGCGCGCTGCTGCATGTACGACTTCAGCGCTTCGTCGAGCGTTGGCATTGGGGTGATGCCTAGTTCCGCTAAGCGCTGATTGGCTAACGCCGAGTATTTCGGACGGCGAGCCGCGGTGCGATATTCCCGTTCGTTGGTAGCCTTCAACTCCGGGCTTCGGCCACTGGCCGCGAAAATCATTTTCGCCCACTCGTACCAGCTCACCGGCGTTCCCCCGCCCAAGTGCAACACTCCGCGAATATCGCGCCGCACGAGTTCGAGCGCGCGCTCGGCGACTGCGGGAGCAAAGGAGGGGGAGGCGACATGGTCCTCCACGACGCGAATCTCTTTGCCTCCGTCGGCAAGCCTGATCATCAA
>DASRHX010000857.1:0-5444 GCA_035650295.1 Bryobacteraceae bacterium
TTATTGATGGAGCCTTCGTCTTCTGTAACTCATCAACAACCGCAGAGAAGATAGAAGGGCGCGGCGCCTGCTGTTCGAGCAGCGTAAGCAGTTCGCCTTGAGTTTGAGGAGCCATGTCATATAGCGGACCAAGCGGTCGCGGGGTAAACAACGCATCGCATGCGCCCCAGAGTACTCGGGCCTTTGCGTGATGCCTCTCGGCAAATCCCTCGACAAGTGTCGTTTTTCCGATTCCCGCCTCGCCACTAACAAGGACAATGCGCCCGCTGCCGGCGGCAACTGCCTCGAATATGCCCTCCAACTCATCAAATAATTCTTTGCGTTCAAGTAATTCCATTGGCCGTAACAGATTTGAAATCGCTGCCGGTCGAGCTTAAACCGACCATGTCACGAACCATAAGCAATTCTGACCGGTCGATCGACGTGGCTCCGACGGCCGTTTTTGCGATAGCAGACCTTTTGTTGCGGAGTGTGTGGTTTTAGTCGATTTTCAAAGCCATCGTCTGGTCGATCGTGATGTGCCTGGGAGCCTTGGCGTCCGATCCGGAATACGTGGCAGCTACTTTAAACGCCGTGTCGGTTGTTTCGACCGAGTATCCGTAGTTCGCTCGGGATGGAATGGTGATATCGCCGCTTCGTCTGAGCTCGTCAAGTGAGACGTATTTTCCGTTCGAAGCGAAATAGTTCTGCTCGGCCCTGGCAATCGCAAGCAGATCGTTACGAACCGCAGTTACGTCAACAGTGGTTTGCGGCGTTGACCCGATGGACGTCACCGACTGCGCCTGTTTCGTATACACATAGGCCCCGCAGGCGACAACGATAATGAGCAGCAGAAACCCTAGAGTTCGTCCCATGGCCGCCAGTGTAGTAGCAGGACATCGGCAGCGCACGGGAATCAGCGCCTAAGAAGACTCTGCACCCGCCTTCTATAGCTCAACTAAATCCGTGTGACGTTTCGTGATCTCTCGTCAGTTTAAGAAGAGAGGTTCGGGACGACTATGAGGACGCCAATCTTATCTTCACCTTGTTTTAGATTCACCGACACGGCGCGCCAACGCTACGGCGATCGCGCCGACCAGTACCTCACCTATCTTTTCCGCACAGACCCGCTTGCGGATGCTGCTGTTGCGGCATTGGCCGAAATACCGGGGGGCCGGGGACACCACTTGATTGACACGGCCTTGAACCAGGGAATCGAGGCGGCGCCGGAGGCGCCGTCGGCGCTGCACGAACTGTTCAGCCAACTCGACGAAACGCCCTCCTGGGTGGACTGGGATCAGCTCGATCTGGGTGGGGCCGTCTTGCTGCGTTCTGGGCTCCTCGGCGTCTTGACGTTGGCCCTGGGCTCGCTGCCGCTTTGCTACGGTTCGCCCGCGGGCAATAAACCGCTTGCCTTCTCCGGCCAATTGATCAAACGCGCCACCCGCCGGTTGGGTGAGAGCGGGCGCTATGTTTACCTCACCTCGCAACCCGGTGCGCTGCGGCGCTTCGGCGAGGGATTCAAAGCCAACGTTAAAGTCCGCCTCATGCACGCCCAGATTCGCCGGCTGCTATGGCAGTCCGGGCGCTGGAATGCGGATCAATGGGGCGAGCCGATCAATCAAGCCTATCTGGCCGCCACCAATCTCATGTTCTCGGCGGCGCTTCTCGAGGGCATGCGAAACTTCGGTTTGCGCTTCACGCCAGACGAAAGCGAGGCGCTTATGCAACTCTGGCGATACGCCGGTCACATCTCTGGCGTCACCCCGGAACTGTTGTGCGGCGCTGAAACCGAGGCCCGGCGCATGCTCGAACTGGTCTTTGCACTTGACGGGCCGCCCGACGAGGACTCCCGTGCGCTCATCAACGCGCTGATGCTCGTCACACATACGCTGGGCGGCAAAAAGGCCGACTGGATGACGCAGATTTTTTACGGCATTTCGTACGGGTTGATCGGAGAGGAGCGGGCCAGCGCGTTAGGTTACCCACGCACCTGGCGGCGATGGATTGTGCCATCGCTGCGACCCATGATCAGTGCTGTAGATTTCATTCGATCCCTGACGCCGGGTGGACGGCGCTTGATGGACGCCTTTGGCGCGCGGGGATGGGAGTTGGTTACTGAGCAGATGCTGGCCGGCCCACACCCCGATTTTCGCCTGATGGAACGGCTTGCCACGCACCCCAGCGCAGCATGACACAGCGCCTCTGAAGAATTGGTCCCGCCACAGAGGGTGCTATTCTCCCATTCTGGTCTCCAACACGGGGAACGACGCACCGAAATGAAGAGTGGTTGTTTCAAGCCACCCATTATCCAAACCTGTTCGGAATGATCAAGCGGTAGCTTGAAACAACCACCCCGTCCTTCGCGGAGGCCACTGCTGTCCAAAGTGTTTCGGGCACGCGATCTCCCCTCCTGGGATAGGAGGGGCAGCGAGCCGAGGAACGAGGCGAGCGGGGTGGTACTAAAGAACGCGAGCGCAGCGAGCCTCCTTTAAAGTCGCGCCATAGCGCATCCTTGTTTTTTCAATAAGGAGCGCTACGCGAAAATATAAGGAGGCTCGCTGCGCTCGCGTTTCTTTAGTACCACCCGACTCGCCTCGTTCCTCGGCTCGTCTGCCCTCCTACCCCAGGAGGGCAGGGCCGGTTTGGAAACGACACCTCACAATTGTTGCGTGCCGGGAACCATCGACCACATTGGGTTTCAGCAGAATCTGGCAGCACCCGGGTTTATGTTCAATCTTTCGCGCCGACAGGTTCAAAGACTCCGATTTCAGGGGATGGCGTACGGCCACAATGGAGGAAGGATGAGTCGCGAGTTGTTATTCACACGTCCGGCTGGTACAAGACCCGGATCGCGGCATTAGCGTGAATCGACCCAGCGCTTACGCGCCGGGCCGCACTCTTTCGCGCCTTAGGCGTTGTTGTTCAATGGAGCTGGATGTTACCACTTCGAAGGGTGCCGCCCTGCGCTGGCCCACCTGAGATCGAAATGATGAACGTGTCATTGTCGCCGGGTTCGCCGTTGTCAGTCACGGTTACGGTAAATGTGCACGGCACTCCGTTGTTAACGCAGGTTCCGCCGAACGTGGCGGTTGAGGCGCCGATCGTGAATGCGTTGAACGACACGCTGTGCACTTTCGCGCCGGTCGCATGGTTGATGTACTGCAGGTCGCCCTGGATCGGCGCGATGATTGTCTTGCGCTGCACGGTGAAGCCGAAGGTACCAATGCCGCCAGGGACATCGACCGAGCCCCCGCCGGTGATTTTGCCGGCGCTTGCCGTGGCGATCTTGACGACGAATCCATCGTAGTTGCCGTGGTTCGTCGTTTGGAACGCGCCTGGAGTCGTCGGGAAATCCTCCGACCCTGAGAATCCGGCGACGTACACGGCGCCAAGGAGATCGACGGCGATCCCGAGACCGTGTTCGTTGCCGTAGCCTCCGAGGTACGTCGAGTACAGGAGGCTGCTGCCATCCGGCGATAATTTCGACACAAACCCCTCGAAGCTACCGACATGGCCATCGGTCTGTAGCGGGTCTTTTAACGGGAACCCGCCTTCGTAGTTGTTGCCCGTCACGTATGCATTCCCGGCCTGATCGATCGCGATGGCGCCGGAATTTTCGCCGCCAGGGCCGCCCAGATAGGTGGAATACAGCACGGAGCCGCTCGGGTTGTACTTCGCCACAAAGGCGTCTCCGAGCTCGGGCCGCTCTAAAATGTTCCCGAAGATGGGCTGGTAAGCGCCCGCCGTCGTCGGGAAGTTATCGGAGCCGGTTTGCCCAGTGATGTACGCGTTGCCCTGAGCATCAACGGCAATACCCCAGGCGCGCTCGAACATCTTCCCGCCGACGAAAGTTGAATAAACCAACGCCGCACCGCTCGGATTCAGCTTCGTGAGGAAGGCATCATAGTAACCACCGAACTGTTGTTGCGGGGACTGCATCGGGAAGTTACTCGAGCCCGTACATCCCGTCACGTACGCATTGCCCTGCGGATCGACAGCGATAGCAAGGCCGCCTTCATCGGTGATCCCGCCCAGGTATGTGGAGTAGACCAGAGCCGAGCCGGCTGGGTTCAGTTTAGTAACGAACGCATCAAAGGCGCCGCCGTTCACTGTCTGAAAGGCGCCCGCTGTGGTCGGAAAGCTGCTGATGTAGAAAGTCCCCGTTATGTACGCATTGCCGGATCCATCGATTGCAATCGCGGTGCCTTCGTCGTAGCCATCGCCCCCGACATATGTGGAGTAGATCAGCGAAGTGCCGCTCGCGTCGAACTTGGCGACAAAAGCATCGCCTTCGCCTCCGTAGATTGTCTGGTAAGCGCGTGCCGTCGTTGGGAAGTTTTTGGAGTAGGTGCGCCCGGCAACGTACGCTTGCCCGGAGCCATCGACGGCGATACCGGCGCCGAAGTCATCGCCGGTGCCGCCGAAGTAGGTGGAGTATACGAGCGCCGAACCGCTGGGATCAATCTTGGTGACGAAAGCGTCAAAGCCGCCCCCTGATGTTGGCTGCCCCGGGTTTTGCGTCGGAAAGTCGGACGAGATGGTCTTACCGGTGATGTACGCGTTGCCGGACTGATCAACGGCTATGGCAGTGACAGCGTCGTCACTGCCGGTGCCGCCGAGGTATGTCGAATAGAGGAGAACCGGGTCGATCACGAGTGGCAGCGTCGTGTCATACGGACCCACGGCGAAACCGATTCGGCCGTCGTTTCGTTTCACATAGCCACCGGCGACTTCGTGCTTTACCCCGTTAGTCTGCTGGTAGATGTAAGGGTGGCGCATTGATAGAGAGCCGCCTGCCACGGAGAGGACGAGATCGCCATCCTTATTGATGTCGGTGTCGGCGCCGGCGAATGCGAGCGTGATCGCTTGCGGGTCTGCCCCGCTGTTCACGATGAAGTCGTACTCGAGCTGGCCCTGATTGCCGTAATACACGACATCGATTCCCGGATAGACGCCCGGATACCGCACCTTTGCGAACATAGGAACGTCGCGGTACCACTTTGCGGAGTCACTCCCCAGAACGTAGTTTGCCTTGCCGGGGAGCTGATCCTCTCCTGCGGCCTGGGCCGGACCCGAGCCAGCGAGCGTCATGCGGATTGTTGCGCCGGCTGGCTCGTGCTTGGCGGCGTCGGATGTCCGATCCTTCGGCTGTTGCTTTTTTACCCCGAGCACAGCCTCATTCGGCGACAGGAAGACGCTGTAGCCGGAACCTTTTGCAATGAAGTCCACTCCGGCGCGGCTCTGGCCGACGTTCTTCCCAAAGCTCATCGGTATGTTGGTGTAAGTCCTATTGAGTGTCACCGGCGTCGCTCTCGACGATAACGACAGCACGGCGAGCAGAGTTGCGATTGACGGTCCCAGAATCCATGATCTCTTCGATCTCATAATGATTTCTCCTTTGTGTGTGGATCGATCGATGCTGCCATCCGTCAAAAAGCGGGCAATCGAGCGATCCAACCGGT
>DASRHX010000858.1:0-8610 GCA_035650295.1 Bryobacteraceae bacterium
CATCGCCAACAAGCGGCTACGGGATCATTGGATGGAACTAATTCCCCGCGCGCGCGACGCCCGCGAATTGTTGCAGGGGACGCTCTATCGCGTTGGCCTGCGCCGCGATGTTCCCTTTAAGTCTCCACACAGCTATATCGAAAAAATGGAGTACTGGGCAGTGGTCTGGGGCACGATGCTGATGGGCCTCACCGGACTTCTGTTGTGGATCCACAACTGGTCGCTCCAATATCTGCCGAAGTGGTGGCTTGACCTGGCCACGACTCTGCACTTCTACGAGGCAGTGCTGGCGACGTTGGCCATCGTCGTGTGGCATCTCTATCGCGTGATTCTGGACCCTGATGTGTATCCGATGGATACCGCCTGGCTGACCGGTAAGAGCGTCCGCGCGGATGCGGCGCAACCCACTCCGAATGAGACCAAACATGAACCGGCTTCTTGAACCGCTTGCTCTGCTGACCGCGAATTGGATTGGCGCCCTGGGCGTGCTGCTCACCACCACAGGAGCGGTCCTGTGGCTGTTCCTGCTGCCGACGATGTTGCGTGGAGAAGTCTCGAATCCGTACACGGGAATACTCACGTTTTTGATCCTGCCGGGCGTTTTCTTTGCCGGACTTGCACTCATACCGATCGGCTGGTGGCTGGCGCGACGGCGCGGGCGCTTGATTCAGCCGGGTTCCCTGCGCAACTTCGCCATCTTCCTCGCCGTCACAACCGGCGCGAATCTGTTGATCGGATCGCAGTTCACTTATCGCGCAATCCATCATATGGAGAGTGTCCAGTTTTGCGGGCTTACCTGCCACACGGTGATGGAGCCTGAGTATGTGGCGCATCAGAACTCGCCCCACTCGCGCGTGTCGTGCACGGAGTGCCACATTGGCGAGGGCGCGGACTGGTTCGTGAAAAGTAAGTTGAGCGGAGTACGGCAAGTGTTGGCCGTGGTGCTGAACACTTACTCCAAACCGATTCCCACGCCGGTACATAACTTGCGTCCGGCCCGGGAAACGTGCGAACAGTGCCACTGGCCGCAGAAGTATGGCGCCGACCGGTTGCGCCGTATTGCCACTTATGCTGACGACGAGGCCAACACGCGCAGCGACACGGTGCTGCTCATGCGCATCGGCGGCGGCAGTGGGCCGGGGATTCATGGTGCGCACCTCGGGGAGGGGACCGTGGTTCGCTATCGTACGGGCGATGAAAGGCGGCTGGTAATTCCGTGGGTCGAACTGGAGAAAAACGGAAAGAAGGAGGTCTTCCTCTCTTCAACCGCGAAGCCAGCCAGTGTGGAGAAGTTGGAGCTACGGACGATGGACTGCATCGACTGTCACACGCGTCCCAGTCACACCTTCGAGTTGCCCGAACGGGCGCTCAACACGGCGATGGAGCGGGGCCAGGTCTCCACGACACTGCCTTTCATGAGAAAGCAGGCCGTGGAGCTATTGAAGGCAAGCTACCCCAATTCGGCCGAAGCCTCGCGGCAGATCACCGATAGTCTCAAGAGCTTCTACAAAGAGAAGTACCCGGCGTTAGCAGCCTCCAAACAGGCGGAAATTGAGCGGTCGGCAGGCGCGCTGGTGGGCGTCTGGAAGCGGAACGTCTTTCCGGCGATGAATGTCACGTGGGGCGCGTACCCGAATCAGATCGGGCACACCGACTTTCCTGGCTGCTTCCGCTGCCACGATGCCGACCACACGTCAACGGGCGGCAAAACGATTCAACAGGACTGCAACTCCTGCCATCAATTGCTGGCGATGGAAGAAACGGCGCCGAAGATTCTAACCGAACTCGGACTCACGTCGCCTTGATCTGCGGAATGACCTCGCCGTAGACATCGGTGAGGCGCATCATCCGGCCCTGGTAGGAATAGGTCAACTTCGTGTGATCCATCCCCGTCAGGTGGAGAATCGTGGCGTGCAGGTCGTGCGTGGTGACAATCTGCTGCTCGGCCTTGTAGCCGAACTCGTCGCTGGCGCCAATCGCTTGGCCGCCCTTGATCTTCGCGCCGGCCATCCAGATGGACATCGTGCCGGGATTGTGGTCACGGCCGAGCCCGCGTTGCGAAATGGGCATTCGTCCGAATTCACTCTGCCAGATGACCAGCGTCTCGTCGAGCAGCCCGAGCGCTTTCAGATCCGTGAGCATACCGGAGATAGGCAGGTCCACCTCGCCTGCATGCTGGGTGTGATTCTGTTGCACGTTGCCGTGCGCGTCCCATGTATCGGTGTTCTGGTTGCCGAGCCCGCCATGATAGAGCTGAACGAAGCGCACGCCGCGCTCCACAAGGCGGCGCGCCATCAGGCATTGTCTGCCGAAGGGGGCGGTAACGGGATTGTCGAGGCCGTACAGCTTCTTTGTCGCCTCACTCTCGTTCTCCAGCTCGACCGCGGTCGGCGCGCAACCCTGCATGCGGTAGGCGAGTTCGTAGGACGAGATGCGGGCCGCGAGTTCGCTGTTGCCCGGATTGTTGGCCGCGTCCATCTGATTGAGCTTTTCGAGCAACTGCAGACGGCCCTTCATCTGCTCGTCGGTCACCGATTGGGGCGGCTTCAGATCCATGATCGGATCGCCGGCCGATCGGAACACCGTGCCTTGAAAGGCGGCCGGCATGTAACCGGCGCTCCAGTTGGCCGGGCCGCCGAAGGGGCCGCCGCGCGCGTCGTAGATGACGACAAACGCCGGCAGGTTCTGGTTCTCCGAACCGAGTCCATAAGTGACCCAAGAGCCCACGCTCGGCCAACCCATGCGAACGGTTCCGCTAGCGAGTTCGTAGTGCGCCATTACGTGATCGTTCGAGCGCCCGACGACGCTTCGGATCACGGCAAGCTCGTCGGCATGGCTCGCCACGTGCGGGAACAGTTCGGACACCGGCAAGCCGGACTGCCCATACTGCTTGAATGTGAAGGGCGTGGGCATGAGCGGACCGGGGTGCCCTTGCCGAACGACGATGTCGCCTTTCACCGGCAGCGGTTGGCCTGCGTACTTATGGAGCGACGGCTTCGGATCGAATGTGTCCATGTGGCTTACGCCGCCGCTCATGAACAGGCTAATCACCGCTTTGGCGCGTGGGGCGTAGTGCGGTTTCTTCGGCAGGAAAGGGGAATCGGTGACGTTCGAATTCGCGCAGGCCGCCGATGCGGATTCGGCTGCCAGCAGTCCACGCTGGTTAAGAAGTGAAGCCAGCGCAATTCCGCTCAACCCGCCGCCCGCTTCGAAGAGAAATTTTCGCCGGTCGATGAAAGCCATGGTCGCTACCTCAGATAGACAAACTCATTCAGGTTGAGCAGGACGTGCGTGAGCCCCTGCAGCGGCTGATCCTTCAGAAATTCGACTCCCGCCGTCCGTTCGCTCGCGATGGGAGCGCGCCCCAGCGCGAGTCGATAGGCGCGTTCCACTTGCGCCTCTTTCGACGCTCCGGCTTCGGACGCCACGCGGTCGGCCATGCGTGCGGCCTGCGAGATGACAAAGTCGTTGTGGAGCAGCGTGAGCGCTTGCGTCGGAACGGTTGAGACGTTGCGGCGGCCGCAGGTCAGATTCTGATCAGGAAGGTCGAACACCTCGAAGAAGGGGAAGGGAAGTCCGCGTTTGCGGTACACGTAAACGCTGCGCCGCCATGTCTCCGGGCCTTCCGGCTGCCGCGTCCAGATCCCCTTGTCCATGCTCTTCAGCGTCTCATCCGGAAGCGGAGGGAAAACGGCGGGGCCACCCATGGCGACGTTTAAGGCGCCGGATGCGTGAAGGATGGAGTCGCGCACGATCTCGGCTTCCAGGCGCTGCGCGCGGAATCTCCACCAATACAGGTTGTCCGCATCGATGCGCTCGTTTGCGGCACTGGAAAACCCGCTTGCCGACCGATAGGTCCGCGAGGTCATCAGCAGCCGGTGCGTGCTTTTGATGCTCCAGCCGTTGTCCAAGAACTTAATGGCCAACCAATCGAGCAGTTCCGGATGCGTCGGCCGTTCGCCGGTTTTGCCGAAGTTGTCGAGAGTGGTGACGATGCCGCGGCCGAAGTGGTGATGCCAGATTCGATTCACCATCACCCGCGCCGTGAGCGGATTGTCGCGCGACGTGAGCCAGTTGGCCAACGCCGTGCGGCGTCCGCTAGTGCGTTGATGGGCGGGCGGGATCGCTGTCGGCGGATTGGAATAGTTGGCCACTTGCACGAAGCCAGGCTCCATCGCCTTGCCGCGCGAGCCCTGGTCGCCGTGATGCAGGAAATAGGCGGGCGGCGCGTTGTACGGTTTGGTGCCATCGCACAGGAACGAACCTTCGGTTACTTCCTGCTTGACGCCTTTGCCCGGCGCCGGCTCATCACCCGCGCCATCGGGAGTGAACCGGTAGTCACCGTCGGTGATGCCCATGGCGACGGGAATGGGTTTTGGCCGCAGCTTTTCGACTTCGGCGATTTGCGCTGTCAATTCCTTCTTGCGCGCCAGTTCGTCGGGGGGCATAATCCGATCGACCTCGGCGGAAGTGACGCCGGTGGTACGGATGATTTGATTGGCCAGCAACACCTGCCCAGGCGTCCGTTTCTCCTCCGGCGTGAACACTGCGTCCTGAATGTTCTGCGGCCAGGTGCGGTATTTTTTCTCGCGAATCTGTTTGGCGTAAGGCTCATCGAGTTCGCGTATCGCGGCCTTCAGCGGCTTGAGCTTCGCCTCGACATCGGCGACTTTAGCCGCATACGCATCCGCTTCCGCTTTAGGCACCAGTGGATGATCTACCTCGACATAGCCCCACAGCGAAGATTGCAGCGCATAATAATCGCGCTGCGGAATGGGATCGAACTTATGGTCGTGGCAGCGCGCGCACTGCACGGTGAGACCAATAACGCCGCGGCCCAATGTAGCGATCATGTCGTCGAGATAGTCGTAACGAAATTGCGGATTGTCCTTCTCGCGGAAGCCGACTTTGGCGTAGTTGCGCAGGAAGGCTGTGGCGATCAGGCGTTCGTTGGTGACCTGTTCCATCTCATCGCCGGCAAGTTGCTCCTTAAGGAAGACGTCGTACGGCGTGTCCTTGTTGAACGAGGCGATCACATAGTCGCGATAGCGCCACGCGTTCGGGCGGTCGAAGTCGTGCTCGTAACCATTAGAGTCGGCATAACGGGCGACGTCCATCCAATGCCGTCCCCAGCGCTCGCCGTAGTGTGGCGAAGCCAGCAGCGTATCGATCAGCCGCTCCCAGGCGTCGGGCCGTGCATCGTTCATAAAGGCTTGCACCTGATCCGGCGCTGGCGGCAGGCCGATCAAGTCCAGGTAAGCGCGCCGCACCAGGGTCGTCTTGCCGGCCAATGGCGCCGGTTCCAATCCCTTGTCCTTAATCGAGCGATAGAGGAAAGCATCGACTGGATGCGCATCCCATTCGGGAGCGCCGTTTTTCGGCGGTACATGCACGGCGGGGAGTTTGAAGCTCCAAAACTCGCGTGCTTCCGGCTTGATTGTGCGGTCTTCGGGATCGGGCTCCTTCTGTCGGAGGACTTCGGCAAGCGTGCCCTCCCAAACCGCGCCTTGCGAAATCCATCGCTTCAGGATGCCGATCTCGGCCTCAGCCAGTTTGCCATCCATGGGCATGAGCGGTTTTTCCAGCCCGGAGATATGCCGGTACATACGCGATTGTTCGGGATCACCAGCGATGAACGCCGGGCCATGTTCACCGCCAGCAAGCGCCGACTCGCGGGTACGCAAGTCCAACTTTCCCAGTTGCATTTTGGGGCCATGGCATTTTAAGCAACGAGCCTCCAAAACAGGCTTCACATCTTTATCAAAGGAAACCTGATTGGACTGCGCTTGCAGCGTGGCAGCCACGCACGCTATGAGAGCTATCCGTTGGACGGGCACGGCGTCGATACACTACCCCCAATCTCTACCTGTGCGGAATTGTATCGAAGGCGAGGGCGGGTAGCAACGGCTCTTCTGAAAGGAGGGTTAGAAGGGCAAATCTCTTGCCAGCGTGGCGCCGGTGGCCGATTTCGCGAGGAAGATGTAGGGATTGATCGGCGTGCCACCTTGGCGCACTTCATAGTGCAAGTGGGGCGAAGTCACACGACCGCTGGCTCCGGACAATCCGATGATCTGCCCTCGGCGTACCTCTTGTCCCGGAATGACGTTCATCCGCAAAAGATGCGCGTAGTAGGACTGCAAACCATTACCATGGTCCACAACAACCAGGCGCCCGTATCCGCCAAAAAACTCGGACATTGTAACGACGCCATCGGCCGCGGCCTTCACTGGGCTTCCTACATTCGCCGACAGATCTACGCCGGTGTGGAACGCACCCTCACCCGAGAAGGGATCGATGCGCCGGCCGAACGTTGAGAGCAACCTGCCTTGCAGCGGCCACAAGCTGGGACGAATGTTGGTTTGCCAGAGCCGGGGGTATTTGCGGAAACTGCGCGACAGCTGGGCCGACTTGAGGAAGTCATAGTTGTCGAGAGTCTCTTTGAAATTGGGCAACAGCGCGCCTTCTGCCGAAATGTCGCTCGGGCCTTCCAGTTTCTGCTTCACACCGTAGGCGAGTGTCACTTCGCTGGCGAGCATCTGGAGGGTCGCCAACTGCTCGCTGGTCTGTACGTTCGACTTTTCCAAGCGCGAATATTGTTCACGTAAGGAATCAAACTGCCGTTGTAACGAATTGTAATTCGCCACCTTCCACGCCATGCGCGCGTAGCTGCCCACGGCGCCCAGCACGGAGAACAATCCGAGAAAGGCAAAAGCCAGCACAACATAAATGGCTTGATGGGGAACATGGAGGCGACGGAGACGCCCATGGAAAGAATGGGCTAGGACGACAATAAAATAAGATTGCTGCTTCATTACGTTCTGGGTGCGGGTCGGAGTCCCCGCCGGGCTCGAAGCTGGACCATCAAACGGAGCCACTCGGACTACTCGGGAACGATGGAGCTGTTCCGCGAAACCATCCGGCTACCGGTTCGTTCGACCACTATTCCACTGATCGACCAGCCGGTATCGCTAGTTTAGAACGAAACATGAATGCTACCAACTTGCGCGTGGACTGTCAATATTAAAGTGCTGGACTCTAACGCGAAAAATCAGCAAAACTGTATTTGTAAGTTTTTGTTTATGTTGTAATTATGCATATTTTTCTAAAGTAAATTATCAATAATATCGGCGGCAGCCTTCGCACCGCCACCAGCACTTATGGCGCGGGCCATGTCAAGCGCTTTTGCCGCATAACGATCATTTGCAAGAATCTCATCTAACGCGGCGCGGAGCTTCTTCGGATTCAGCTTCCGTAGCGGAATTACCTCACCGGTGCCGGACCACTCCACTCTCTTCGCAATCGCGGGCTGCTCAAACGCGATCGGAACGGCAACCATAGGCACCGCCGCGGCTAGTGAATCCAATACCGTATTCAGACCGCCATGTGTGATGGTGATTCGTGCCCTGCTGAGCAGTTCGGTTTGGGGAGCGTAGGGCACAACCAACGCATTCCGCGAGAGTGCCTCCGCCTGCCGTTCGGTGAGCGCCGATCCGTGGCTGATGACGAGTTGCAGCGGCAGTCCTTCACAGGCTTCCGAGAAGCATCGAAAGATGCCCTCTTTGCTGCCCTGTAGGGTGCCTAGCGTCGCGTAAATCAGCGGACGTCCATCGAGGCGTTCCCACGGGAACTCGACGCTCCTGGACGAGGGAAATCGCAAGGGCCCCACGTAGTGGAAGCATTCCGGAAGATGCTTTCGCGGATAGTCGAAGCCAGGCACAAGTTGGCTGATCTGCGCCAAGCTCGACGAATACTGATCCGTCGATTTGCGTAGGGGAAGGCCCCATCGGCGCCTATTGTTTTCAAGCGTGGTCTTTACGGGATGCATCAGCGCGTCCGCTACCGCATATCCCACTCGATTGCGCAGGCGCGCCAGCGCCGTGCCGCTAAAACTCCATGCTGAAAACGGGGGAGGGATCTCCGGTTCGCGATTCAATGCAAGTGCATTGCAGACGGTAACGAAGGGAAGGCCCAAATACTCGGCCACGCTACCCCCCGCCGGCTCGGTCTGATCGACCAGCATCATTTGGACGCCTGCCGCCTTCACCGCGGCGGGAGCATCGCGGCAGATCATCTCGGTTGTCTTGCCAATAGCCGCAATTGTGAAGCGAAGGGCGGCGAGACCGCTCAGAGTCCCGAGCGTCCGCAACGACTCCGGCAATGAACCCACAGGGTGGTCGCTTTGTCCAATGGCCTGAAAGCCGAGCCCCTCGTGAGTAACGCGGGGACCAACATCGGCCATTTGAAAGAAAACGACCTCGTGCCCGCGCCGTTGGAGTTCTCCCCCGAGAGCGACGAATGGATTGATGTGGCCGGGAACAGGCGGGGTGATTACGCCGAACCGCGCCATGCGCTAGGCGCGCGCCCGCCTGACGGTTCCCGTGGCGGCTTTCCCTCTGCGCAGCAAGCCGAGAAGAGATGAGGCCAGGCTACGGCTGGCAACTTCATGATATGGCGCTTCTTGAGGTAAAGCTTTCACTAACCTATCGTAAGCCTCTGGTAAATTGTGATATGGCAATCCAGGAAAATAGTGGTGAAGCGCATGGTAGCGCAGTCCAACCGGCGCCCAAAGCTCGGACCACCATGCACCGGGAACGTCGATCGAATCCCGAA
>DASRHX010000859.1:0-2230 GCA_035650295.1 Bryobacteraceae bacterium
TGGGACGCCGGCGGGGAAGCCATTGGGACGGACCTTGACGCCCCAGGCGCCGGTGTCGTGGGCGAGGTCAACGAAGGACTTGGCGGTGAGGACGTTGGCGGCGCGCTCGGCGGCGTCGGCGGAGTGGAACTCGCAGGTGGAGCCGTAGCTGAGCAGCCGGACCTTGGAGCGCGCGAAGCGCTGGCTGACTGTGCGGCGCGCCGCGGCGTCAATGGATGGTTCGACACCGTGCTTGTGCGAAGTGCGCAGCTCGACGGCTTCGAATCCGGCGGCTTCGAGTTTGGTGATGAGCGTTTCGAGATCCCAGTCTTTGCAGACGTTGTAAGTGACGGCGCCGAGCATCATGGTGGAACCATTTTGTCACGGCATTAGCCGCGCGGCTGGCGCTCGGCGGCGAGCCGTTCGGCGAGAAATACCTTCAAGAGCGACTGGTAGGGTACGTCTCGTTTGTTGGCGAGGATCTTCAGGTCTTCGATCATCGAGACGGGAAGTCGCAAGGAAATAGTTCGGAGCGTTGGGCGGAGGTTCGGCAACTTGCGGCGTTCCGCTTCGCTCCAGTCGATGTGTTGAGTAGAGTCGGCTTTGGCCCAGAAGGCGCGCTCGTCGTCTTCGGAGCGAAACTCAGGAATCGCCTTCGGCTTCACGCTCTTTGTAGATTTTGCTTTCATTTCGATTCATGTCCCGAACTGAGATGATCCGCACCAAGTGCCGGCGAATGGTGAATGTGGCGAACAGCCGCCGTCCTTGCGCTGTTTGTCCCAAGGCATAGTAACGCTTTTCCCGCGATGAATGAGCTACATCGCTGCGCACGATGAGCGGGTCGTGGAAGAAAATCGCTTCGGCTTCCTCCTGCGTGACCTGATGAAGGTCCCAGTTCTTCGTTTCGTTGCCCTGGTCCCATTGAAATCCGGTGCATCCGTCCAAAGGATCTTTTCCGGCGGGCACAAAATCAGTATATCGCTAATATATACGCAACGCGCTATGCTGCCTGCTGAATGGGCTTGTTCGCGCAGCAGCGTTTGTATTTGAGGCCGGAACCGCAGGGGCATTGGGCGTTGCGGCCGGGCGCCGCGGGGCGTGCGGCGGGTTGAGGAAAGAGTTCAGCCCTTTTCTCGCAGGCAGCCGCGACGCTGGCTTCGAGGGCAGAGGCGGAGAGTTCGAACTTCTGGATTTGCCGATCGATGTCGTGGGGTGGGGTTTGGGCGCGGGGTTGAGAGCGGACGCCGGCTCGGGAGGTGTGAGAGGCGACGACGGCGAGCAGGGGGCGGGCGGCCTGTTCGGGGTCCTCGCGCTGGAGTTGACGCGCGAGCTGGAGGCGGCGGAACTCTTCGTAGGCACAGCGGAGGCGGCTTTCGTTGGAGAGCAGCATGCGCATGCGGCGGGTGGTTTCGGGGTTGAGGAACTCGGGGTCGGCCTCGACGTGGTTCATAAGGAAAGAGGCGAGCACGGAGAGGCGGACGATTTGGTCGAAGAACATCTCTTCGAGCTGGGTTGTGGGGCAAAGCTCGGGGCGGAGCCTGGTGGCGAGGGCCTCCATCGGCGTGGGGGCGGGCGCGAGGGTGTTTGCGTGGGCAGTCATCCTATTTCTATTATTACAGGCCCCTATGCAAGCGTTTCCCTATAAAATATTGAAAATAATAAGCTATATTGTTGTGACCGCTCTTCCAGGGGGCGGCTCGGAGAGTTGTTCCAGCACCTGTGCGATCTCCTCCGGCGCAATGTAGAAATGCGGCGATAGCCGAACATACCCTTGTCGCGGCGCCGCGATGATACCGGCGTCCTTGAGGCGGGAGACGAGGAGTCGTGAATCGGTTCCCTCGCGGCGGATGGTGACGATGCCGGAGCGGGTACTGGGGTGGTTCTCGCCGAGGACTTCGTAACCGAGGGATCGGGCGCCGGCGATGAGTTGGGCCGAGAGAGCGAGGACGGCCTCGCCGACGCGCTCAATGCCGGTCATCAGGAGATAGAGCATGGAGGCTTCCAAGCCAAAGATTCCGATGGTGTTCAGCGTGCCGCACTCGTAGCGGGCGGCGTCACGGCGGAGGGCCATATCGCGCGAGGCATAGTCGGCGAAGCCGGCGACGTTGGTCCAGCCAAACTCGACGGGTTCGATGCGGTCGAGCCATTCGCGGCGGAGGTAGAGGATGCCGCAGCCCTCCGGTCCCAGCAGCCACTTATGGCCGTCGGCGGCGAGGGCGCCGATGTGCGACTTCTGGACATCGAGCGGGAA
>DASRHX010000860.1:0-6599 GCA_035650295.1 Bryobacteraceae bacterium
TCCGGCGATGGAGAACTTGTGGGTCACCGAATCGCGGACGTCGCCGAGGCGGCGGCGGATGGGCCGATAGACGATCTTCTCGACGATGTTGGTCGTAACCGTGATCGGCTCGACGCCCTTCTTTTCACCCTTGCCCGAACCGGAGCTGAGCGGCTGCACGCGCTTGGAGCCGTCGCGGTAAATTGCCACGGCCTTGATGCCCAGGCGCCAGCTCTCAATGTAGGCGTCCATGATGTCTTCCACCGTGGACTCTTCCGGCATGTTGATGGTCTTTGAAATCGCGCCCGAGATGAACGGCTGCGTGGCGGCCATCATGCGGATGTGGCCCATGTGCTGGATGAACCGCGTGCCGTTCTGCGGCCGGAAGCTCGTGTCGAACACCGAAAGGTGCTCGTCCTTGATGCCCGGCGCGGCTTCGATGGTGCCGGTGGCGTCGATATGCGAAACGATCTTTTCCACCTGATCGGCGTTGTAGCCGAGCTTGAACAGCGCCGACGGCACGGTGTTGTTGACGATCTTGATCACGCCGCCGCCGACCAGCTTCTTGTACTTGATTAGCGCCAACTCGGGCTCGATGCCCGTGGTGTCGCAATCCATCATGAAGCCGATGGTGCCGGTGGGCGCGATGACGGTGGCCTGCGAGTTGCGGTAGCCCACCATCCGCCCCTTCTCATAAGCATCGTGCCAGCACTGGCGCGACGCCTCAAAGAGAGCCGGAGGAACTTTGCGCGAATCGATATTCGGCACCGAGTCGCGGTGCATCCGGATCACTTCGAGGAAGCTCGACTCGTTCGGCGCGTATTCGGGGAAGGGCCCGGTGGATTCCGCGATACGCGCGCTGGTGAGATAAGCCTGCCCGCACATCACGGCGGTGAGGCTGGCTGCCCAGGCGCGGCCTTCTTCGGAGTCGTAGGCAATGCCCTGCGACATGAGCAAGGCACCCAAATTGGCGTAGCCCAAGCCCAGCGGGCGGAAGTTGCGCGAGTTCTGCGCGATCCTGTCGGTCGGATAGCTCGCGTTTTCGACCAGAATCTCCATCGCCGTGATCATCGTGTCCACGGCGTGGCGGTAGGATTCCACATGGAACTGGCCATCGGGGCCGACGAACTTTGCCAGATTGAACGAGGCCAGATTGCAGGCCGAGTCGTCCAGGAACATGTATTCCGAGCAGGGGTTGGACGCGTTGATGCGCCCGCTGGACTTGGAGGTATGCCAGCGGTTGATCGTCGAATCGAACTGCATGCCCGGGTCGCCGCATTGCCAGGTGGCTTCGGCAATCTGTTTCATCATGTCGCGGGCGCGGTAGCGTTTCACCGGAGCGGCGGTGTGTACGGACTTGGTCCACCAGTCGGCGTCGTTCACCACGGCGTGCATGAATTCGTCGGTGGCGCGGACGCTGTTATTGGCGTTCTGGAAGAAGACGCTCGAATAAGCCTCGCCGTCAAGAGAGGAATCGTAGCCGCAGTCGATCAGCGTGTGCGCTTTCTTCTCTTCCTTGGCTTTGCACCAAATGAACTTTTCGACGTCGGGGTGTTCGGCGTTGAGGATCACCATTTTCGCCGCGCGTCGCGTTTTGCCACCGCTCTTGATGACGCCGGCGAAGGCGTCAAAGCCTTTCATGAAGCTGAGCGGGCCGGAAGCGCGTCCGCCGCCGGAAAGAATCGCGTCCTCTTCGCGCAGCGCCGACAGGTTCGTACCCGTGCCCGAACCGTACTTGAACAACATGCCTTCGGTCTTGGCGAGCTCGAGAATGGATTCGAGCGAATCGTTCACCGAGTTGATGAAGCAGGCAGAGCATTGCGGGCGGTGCAAACCCGCCTCCACGCGTTGCACCGATTGCGACTTCTCGTCGTAATACCAGCCATAGCCGCGCGCCTCGCCCTTGACGCCGACGTTGAACCAGACTGGCGAATTGAAGCAGGCCTTCTGCGTCAGCATCAGGTGCGCCAGCTCGTTGCGGAAGTTATCGCCGTCTTCCGGAGTGCGGAAGTAGCGGCCCGCGACGCCCCAGTCGGCGATGGTGTCCACTACGCGGTGCACGAGCTGCGCCAGCGAGCGTTCGCGCTCGGGCGATCCCATTTTGCCGTGGAAGTACTTGCTGGCGACGATATTTGTTGCCGTCTGCGACCAGTCGGCGGGCATCTCAATGTCGCGCTGTTCGAAGATGACGGTGCCCTTATCATTGCCGATCGTGGCCGTGCGCAACTCCCAGTTCATCTCGTCGTACGGGGTCTTCCCGGCGGCCAGATTGGCCGTAAAGTAGCGGGGGAAAGTCATCCCCGTGCGCTGCTCCACTGGCAGAGACCTTTTTAGCTCGCTCAACCGCGGTCCTAGGTCAACCGTCAACTGTCCCATGTAAAGCCTCCGTCATCAAACACTTAGCCAAATCCCTCAACGCATGCCGCTCGATTTCTGGCTAGGGGAAACCGGCGAACGACTGCCAGTTTCACCCTATAGCTAGTGGGCTGTCAAGGAAAATATCTATATGTAGTGCTATGGGTTACAGCTCCATGAAAACTTTGAGAAATCTGACTTTTTGTGCACACGGCGCGAACCCACACGTCAAACCAAGCGTGTGCCGCAATGTTTTCATTGGATTCGTTGGAGTATTCCTAGCTATTGCCCCTTGCGGGGCCTCCGCGGAAATCCTTCTGAATAGGGAGGGGCTGGCAGAAGACGTCCACATCCTTCGTCGCGCCATGGAGCACCTACACCCCGGATTGTACCGATTTAATACTCCGGGGGGAATCGAGTCGGCGTTCCGGGAATTGGAGCAGGATTTCTCCAAGCCGCGTACGCTGCGCGACGCCTTTCTGGCCCTCTCACGCTTCACGGCCAAGGTCCGCTGCGGCCGTACGTACCCTAGCTTCTTCAATCAGAGCGAGTCCGTTGATCGCGAGCTTTTCGGCGGCGCCCGCAAACTGCCGTTCCTGTTCCGCTGGGAGAGCGGGCGAATGATCGTCACGGCGAGTCTGGACGAGCAATTGAAGCCGGGCGACGAGATCGAGCAAATTAACGGCGTGCGGGCGGCAGACCTCGGCCGGCGGCTACTCGCCTATGTGAAGGCCGACGGATCGAATGACGCGAATCGCTGGGCGCAACTCGAACTGACAGGCATGCACGACCACGAGGCGTTCGATATTTTTCAGCCGCTGCTGCTACCGCCCGAGGGAGACGGCTATCGCGTGATTGTGGGCGAGGATGGGCCAGGGTACACGCTTCATCCGGTGGCGAGAAGGGCCGCGCCAGGAGCCAAGGAACAGTGGAGCTACGAGGTGCTCGACGGACAGCTCGCGCATCTGCGCATGGGCACGTTCGACATCTATGACGGAAAGTTCGACTGGAAGGGCTTCCTCGCCGAAGCCTTTGACAACATGAAGCGGCGCGGTGTGCGGCATGTGGCGCTGGATGTCCGAGGGAACGCGGGCGGGGCTGCCGAGGTGCTCGTGGAGTTGGCGAAGTACATTGTGTGGCAGCCGGCCGTGATGCCCGGTGTGCAGCGGTTGGTGCGGTACGAGGTGGTGCCGGAGGAGTTGCGTCCCTTCCTCAGCGCCTCCGACAGCGGCTTCTTCGATCTGCGTGGAAAGATGAAATCGGCCGTGGGCGGTCTGTTCCTCTACGACGATGCTGAGCGTGAAGCGCTGGTGCCTTCGCCGCACGCGCTCATCGCCAATTATTATCTTCTCGTCGACGGGCACAACAGCGGAGAGGCGTTCATGCTGGCGCAGTTTCTCCAGGAGAATAAGCTGGCGACGTTAGTCGGCGCCATGACAGGCGGCAATCAGCGAGGCATCAATGGTGGCCAGTTCTTTTTTCTGAAGCTGCCGAACTCCGGCATTGAGATCGACATTCCGATAGTCGCCTCCGTGCCGCTGGACGCCAAACCCGACGCAGGCCTCCAACCCGATGTGCGCGTTGCGCCGGAAGGGGCACTGGCCGCGGCGAGGCGGCTTGCCGCAAGAAACTAGCGCACCACTTCGACCACGAACTCGCCCAACGCACGTGTGCCGAGTTCGATGCGCACGGGTGCGGGACCGCTTGGGACGGCTGCCGGAACATCGAAGTTCACTTCCCAGCGTGGCAGGCGCGGGTCGGTACAGAAGTGATCGAGCCCAGGTACCGGCACGCCCGCGACGAATGCGCGTAGACGCTCCGGCTGTTCCACTTCTTCTAGAACGACTTTTACCGAACCAGTGACAATGCGCGTGCCCGACAGCAGGTCGATGCCGTCGCTCACCGAGAGAACGCGCGGCACGGGTGGTCCGGGCGAAATCAGTCGAATGCTCGCGTGCGCGGCCTCGGGCGCCGCAGGCGTGCGCAACTCGATCAGCCCGAGCCCGGTGCTGAGGCCCTCGGGCAAAATCAGGTTCAACTGCCGCATGCCGTCAAATTCCGGCGGCCCCAGATAGGTTAGCTGCGCCGCCCGTCCACCCGCTAATACTTCGATGGCGTTCAAGTCCGCTTCGCGCGGCAACCCCTCCACCCATAACGCGAGCGCCGCGAAGCGTCCACGGACCGGAGCAATGGGTTCGCTTGAGTGCGCGTTGGTGACGCGGCGGATGCGCACAGGCAGTGGCTCTTCCGCCGCCGGTAACGGTTTGCGAAACGTGGCCCACATGTACTGCGTGCCCGAGCCTTCCAGCGCAAGCAACTGCAGACGAGCCGAGCGCGCCCATGCACGCACGTCTTCGTCTGGAATGCGCACGCCGCTCCAGGTGTCATACACGCGCGCCGACTGCGGCAAACCGTTGATCTGCGCGCGAATGATGCCGCCGGGTTTCAACACGCGCGCCGCCTCGTCCAGATATCCCACCACCACCTCCCGGCTAGGGATGTGCTGGAAGACCGCGTAGGAATAGACAAAATCGAATGAGGAATCGGCGAAGGCTTCGAGATTCGAGTTCGGCGCGTGATGCGGATGCGCGTGCGGCACGCTCGCCAGGTTCTCGCGCGCACGGGCGATCATCTGATCCGAGATGTCAACGCCGTGAATTTCACCGAACAGCGCCGACAGCGGCTTCATTAACCGCCCCGGCCCGCAGCCGATCTCCAGCGCCCGCCGTGCCCGCGCCGGCCCCGGTGGAAGACGCTTGATCTCGATTGTTAACCCTTGCACCTGTTCGTGCCCCGTGTCGAAGAACTCGTCGCCGGACTGATTGCGCCGTCCGAAGGCAACATAGTAATGCGCGTCTTCTTCGGCGCGTGCGTTCCAATCCTCGCGCATGCGCGCGCGAACGGCAGCGAGGGTAGGGGCCTCGGGTTCGGACACGGCTACTTTACTTCCGGCATGGGCAACACGCGGTAGTCATCGCCTGGAGTCGGCGCCTTGGCTTTGCTGGGGAAGGTAAGCTCCTTGTCGTCCTTCCACACCACGTCGTCGCACGTATTGCCTTTGGATTGCAACGTGGCCGGATTCACTTTGGGCGCGTAGAGAATGCAGTTTGCCTTCATTTGATAACCGCTGATCTGGTTGTTGTCGATCACAATGTTTTCCGCCGGGTCGGGCCGCTCGGCGCGTTGTCCGAGATAGATTCCGGCGCGCATCAGGTCGGGCTCGTCGTGGAAGCCGACGCAACCAAACTCTGCTTTGCGATCGTTACACGAGGCGCGGTTCAGGTTCAGCAGCCGGTTGTTCAAGATCTTGTGGTTAGCGCCGATAATGAACAGTCCGCCAAATTTCATGCCATCGAACACGTTGTCGCGGATCGTCACCAGTTGCGATCGCATCTCGGGAAACGTGTTGTTCATCACCAGACCAAAGTGACCGTGCGGATAGTCTTCCGGCCTGCCTCGGTTGATGCATACATTGCGCGCCACTTCGCCGTCGTGGAATCCGTCGAGGTCGAAGCACTTGCCGTTAACCTCTTCAAACTGGTTGTCGTTGTAGTAGGACTCGTCCACCTTCCCCGCTGTATCGACACCGACGGGAGTAGCATTGTTCTCCACGTCGATGATGTCGATCGGATACCCGATGAGCTTTCCTTTATTGAAGAGCACGCGCACACGATTAGCATGGCCCACTTGAATGGCGTCGCGTCCGATAGTGTTAAAGGTATTGCCTTTAATGAGACCGTTGGAATTTCGCGGAGAGTTGTAACGGGAGTGCGTCCACACGCCATTCCCCAAAATCTTGTCGAAGTTGGAATCGAGCACCTCCCAGCGATCGCTGCCCTCTTCGAAAAGAATGCCGCCGGTGGTGTTGTTGCGGCCCCGGGAGTTGCGCGTGCCGGAATTGAGAACGTTTACCTTCTCGATGCGCACATTTTTCGAGTGCGACACAATCACAGCGAAGCTGGCGATGTCGCGGAAAGTCACCTCGCTGATTGATAAGCCATCGGCGCTGTCGGCAGTGATGCCGTTGTTCTGAAAGTGCGTTAGAAATGGAACGTCGCTGGGTGGCAGATCCATCGGAAGCACGGTCGCGTTTCCTGCTGAGCCTTCGATGACAAAGCCCCGCAGGCGGACGTTTTTACAAGAGCGGCAGCGGATGAAGGCGTTGCCTTGAAAATCCGCCGACGGCCGTATCACTGTCTCTCGCGATCCAATCAGTTCCAAATTCCCGATTCCCGGCGCGATTTCCAGTGGCTTGGTCAACTCCA
>DASRHX010000861.1:0-11911 GCA_035650295.1 Bryobacteraceae bacterium
AAGGTCAGGGCGGGTGAGTTCAACCAACTACTGGCCGGATCGGAAACGCCCGGCGATCCGATTGAACAGGCACAGGACCTTTGCTGGCAGGCGGCGGAAGCGCCAAGCTTCGCCGAAGCAAAGCGTTTGTTCGAACAGGCCCTCGCGCTCGACCCGGGCTGCACGGACGCGCTTGTGTTTATCGCAAAGGGCGCGAAGTCTCCCGAAGCGGCGGTGGAGGTGTTGGAACAGACTGTGCTTGCGGCGGCGGAGAGGCTGGGTGGCGCGAAGTATCTGCGCGAGAACAAGGGGCACTTTTGGGGATTGGCTGAGACACGGCCCTACATGCGGGCGAAGTCCGCGCTTGCCGAGGCGTACCAGGATGCGGACCGCCAGTTGGACGCCATAGCCGAGTACGAACACATGCTGGAGTTGTGTCCCGGCGACAATATGGGCATTCGCTATGTGCTGCTGGGCCGGTACATTCGCGTGGGCGATTTTCACCGCGCGAAGCGGCTCATGAAGCAGTATGACAACGAGGAATCGACTATCTTTCTGTATGGACGGTTGTTCGTCGAGATCCTGAGCGAGGAGTTCGGCAAGGCAAAGCGAACCTTGAAGAGAGCCCGCGCGGAGAACCGGCACGTCTACGAGTTCTTAATCGGCGCCCGCGAAGAGCTACCGGAGCCCGCGGGATTCTACAGTCCCGGCGATGAAAGCGAGGCGGCGTACTGCCTGGAATCTCTCCATGAGGCGTTCATTTGCAATCCGTCGCTGATTTTGTGGATGGTTGACCAGGCGAAGAGCCGAGGCGAGCTCCCCGCTCTTCCGGTTCAGTAACGCGGTCGAAGGATGGCCGGTCGCCCGCCTAGCGGATTGCCCAGGAGGGCGGCTGGATTTGCACGACGTACTGCACGGCGGCAACGTTGTCGCGCGTGCCGGGGGAAAACTTCCAACGAACAGACTCGTAGCCGACCTTGATCAGGTGGCGCGGCGCGGGCCTGTAACCGGCGACGGCCTCCCATCGGTCATCTCGTCCTAGTCCGGAGGTGCGCCAGCGCGATCCGCCGCGGCCAGCCAAATACCAGCGCGGAGAGAGCGTGTATTTGGCCTCGGCATAGGCGACCGAAGTGAAGAAATAGGGCACAGCAGCATAGGCCATCTGGAAACGCTGCAACTCGCCTGAGATGGTCCAGGGACCTTTGGCGGCCTGCACATCAATACCGAGAGCGAGCGCAGGCAGTGTTTTGGGAGGGGCTTCGTTCGAGCGGAAGAAGCGATGATTCCGGTCGAGAAAGGGTCCGCGATACATAGACGCGCCGACGCGAAGTCCCTGCCTAATGGCAAAGCCGGTGCCCACGGTCCATGTGCCGTATTGGTCGCCTTGCCATAGCTTGCGCGGATTAGCGGGCGAGCTGTTGGTAAACTGGACCCGCGCATCCAGGCGCCCGTATACGGCATCGATTTCCGCGCCAGGAATACCGTAGAGCGACACAGGCACGTAGTATTCGCCGTAGCCGAGCGGAACGTCGATCAAGGCATTGCGGGAGTCGTCATAGCGGAGTGGGTAAGCACCAAAGGCGGAGGTCAACTGACCCGCTTTGACGGTGATCGCGCGATCCTTTCCAACACGGCTGTAACCGATGTAGGCCTGAACGACGCTTAACTCCGTTTCGCGTTCGGTGGAACTGGCTGCCTCGAAGAAAAACGGGGCGCGGGTGACCTGAATGGCGGAGTAGCCGAACCAGTGGTCGCCAAGTTTGACCGACGGGTAGAAGACGCCTCTGAGTCCGCCGGCAAACGGTGACTTAGCACCGGCCGGGTCTGCACGATGCGTATGCATGACTTGCGCGGAAAGCGTCATCGGCACTGCGATGCCGTAGATGGCCTCCTGAGCGGCGGCTAGCGGCGCAAGCAAAGACGCAAGTACGATCCCGACAGTCTTCATTTGGTTACTGTCTCCACATATCGACGGGAGCAGCCTCAATTTGTGCCGGTTCGGTGCATTCACCCGACACGGCGCGGTCAAGCGAGTGCAATTGCTCCGCGACGGAACCGGGAAGAGCCGATGGATCGCGATGGACCAGCCGCAGGAAGACTTCGACGATAGCGGGATCGAACTGCGTGCCGGCGAACTGCTGGAGAATCTGAAGGGCTTTGGCCGGCGGCATGGCGTCGCGATACGGCCTGCTCGTGGTCATCGCGTCGAAGGCATCCACCACATGGACGATGCGTGCGCCGAGCGGAGTTTCCTCACCGTTCAGACCCCACGGGTAGCCGGTGCCATCGTGGTTTTCATGATGAAGCTCGACGACGGCAAGGTAATCGCGGAATTTTGCGACGCCCTCGAGAATCCGTTTGCCGATGAGCGGATGGAGCTTGATGACCTCCATCTCCTCGCTCGTCAACTTGCCGGGCTTTTGCAAAACGTTGTCGGGCACGCCGATCTTGCCGATGTCGTGGAGGTTTGCCGCAACGCGCAGGTTTTCGGTTTCAGCGAGAGAGAGATTGAGTGCTTCAGCGATGGCGACGGCATAGTCGCTGACACGCGTGCTGTGGCCGGCGGTGTAGGGGTCGCGGGCGTCCAGGGTTTGGGCCATCGTCTTCGTGAATTCGAGATAGGCCTCGTCGAGTTGCCGCTGCGCGCCCGCGATAGATCGCGCCGCGGCGTTGAAGGCCGTGCCCAACTCGTTCACTTCCGTCACCGGGCTGTGCTCGTCGAAATCGCCGCGGAGCACGCCCGTGTGTTCGCTCTGACGCAATTTGGCCACCAGCCGAGTGATGGGAGCAACCACGGAGCGGGACGCGAAGAAGGCGGTGAGAAGCGCGGCAAGCAGTGTCGATAGAGCCATTGTGAACAGCGCGTTCGTTTGCGCTCGCAAGAGGCTGGAACTGGCCGCATCGAGCGACTGGAAGCTCCACAGCGCATAGCCGGGTCCAAGGTTGGTACGGCTCAAGCTGACGAGAAACTGTTCGCCGCGCAACCGGACAGAGCAGTCGCCGGACATGGCAATGCAGCCGCCGACCGCAGCTTCAAGCTCAGCGGCGGGAATGTCGTCCAAACTGCTGCGAAGGAGCCGGCCATTGTGTATGAGCACGGCGCCGCCGGGCAGTTCCGACAGATCGAATGCTCTGCCCACCGAAAGACGGCCTATGTACTCATTGCCCAGATTGACGGGCACCGTGGTGATCTGAAAGAGCTTGCCCTCCAACTCACCGATCCGTCCGTGCAGCCCCGGAATGGATTGCTCGGGCAGCGCGGTCATAGTCCCGTTGCGGCGTAATATTGCGGCGATGGGGCGATCGGCGGCGTCGAATGCAGCGACGAGCTCATAGCGCAGGCCCGGCGCCAGATCGAGTAGTTGGTCTTCGACGGTCTTGCGCGCATCCTCGCGGCCGATTTGGCGCCAGAGGCCGAAACCGGCTTTCAAGCTGGCGTTTTCGGCGAAGGTCGCGACAAGGTGTTCATGCTGTGATTCGGCGCCGGAACGGACGATCTCAAAGGTTTGCTCGGCGGAAAGGAGATTCTGCCGCAGATGTGTGCGGAGGCTGTTTTCCAGCGTGGGGCGGAAGACGAGGAAACTGCCGATGACGGCCGCGCTGACCGGCAGAAAGGCCAGTAGAAATATCCGGACCGCAAGGCGTGCGGTAGGCAGTTTCATCGCGCCGATTCCTCGGTAAGCGGAATTTCGAAATCGAGGACGGCGGGCGAAGATTCCTTGATCTCGATCTTGCGGCGGAAGAAACCAGCGCTTTTGTGCCAGGCAACTGCGGTGTAGCGGCCGGGAGGCACGCCCGAAAGTTCGAAACGCCCTGTCTCGCCCGGCTGCACGTAAAAGCGGCTGGGCGTGACCACGATGACCGCGTTCATGTTCGGGTGCAGATGGCAATGGACCAGGACAATGCCGGGCTTCTCGAACAACACGGAGCGGCTCTGGCCCTTGGGATAGTTTCCGAGGTCGAATGCCTTGGTCTTGGATAACGAGAAGACATTGTGGAATACGGGATCGGAATTGGGAAAAGCAACCGTGGATCCGGCAGGAACGGCCAGAACTTCCGGCTGGAACCGCCTTTTAATCTGGTTGATTTCGGCCTTTGCGGGCGCGGGAAGCGGAAGGCTTCCTTCGAGGTAGATCACCACGCGGCTCAGTTCTTCGGAAAGGGTACCCGTTTCGGGGCTCGGTGCAGGAAGAGCCGCCGACCGCTCGTACACCTGATTCAGGGAGACCTTCTTGCGTGTCAGCGCTTTGGTGACACGCACCCGTCCCGTCAGGTCTGCCCCGTGAAGCACAGGGAGCGCCATCATCATCGCGAGGACACGAGTCGCCTTGCTCCAGCCCATACGGTTGTTTATCGACGCCGCTGCCCCGCCCCATTAGCGCTCTCACGGAGATATCTACCGGCCCGGAACGGTTGTTACACTACCGGCGTGACTTCCACGCAAGTGTCTGTGTTGCAAGCTGGATCCGTTCTGTTCGACCTCGAGGGCGGGTTGGTCAAGGCGGAGCGGCTGATTGCGGAGGCGGCAGGCGCAGGGTCGAAGCTCGCCGTGTTCCCCGAGGCATTTCTCACGGGGTATCCCAGAGGCGCGGATTTCGGCGCACTTTTAGGTTCGCGATCCGAGGAGGGGCGCGCTTCGTTCAGGCATTACTTCGAAAATGCAATTGAGGTTCCCGGGCCTGCCACGCGGCGCATCGGTGAGTCGGTGCGGACGCACGGGCTGTGGGTAGTCATGGGGGTGATCGAGCGTGACGGCGGGACGCTTTACTGCACAGTCTTGTTCTTTTCGCCCGACGGGACGTTGGCAGGCAAGCATCGCAAGCTGATGCCGACGGCGCTTGAACGGATCATCTGGGGATTCGGCGACGGCTCGACGCTACCCGTTCTCGACACCGGGTTTGGCCGCATGGGTGCGGTGATCTGCTGGGAAAACTATATGCCGCTGCTTCGGACCACGATGTACGGCAAGGGCATCCAACTGTATTGCGCGCCGACTGTGGACGACCGCGAAGTATGGCAATCGACGATGCGCCACATCGCCGTGGAAGGTCGCTGCTACGTGCTGGCGGCGTGCCAATATGCGCGGCTGGGCGAGTCGCCGCGGCAGGTGATACGCGGAGGGAGCGTGATTGTGGGGCCGATGGGCGAAGTGCTGGCCGGTCCGGTATATGATGCGGAGGCAATACTGACGGCCGAAGTAAGCCTGGACAGGATTATCGAGGGGAAGTTCGACCTTGACGTGGTGGGACATTATGCCCGGCCGGACGTGTTTCAGTTGCGCGTGAACGAAGCCCCACAAACCGCGGTGAGGCCCGTCGAAGTGGAGGACAAATGAACTGGTTTGTTCGGTGTGCAGGGGGATTCGCCCTGGTGGGAAGCCTGTTGGGACAGGAGAGCGCCGCGATCACGGGAGAGCGGAAGCAGTGGCATAAGGTGACGCTGACGCTCGATGGTCCGCAAGCAAGCGAGATGGGCAATCCCAATCCGTTTCTCGATTACCGGCTAACAGTGACGTTCACTCATACCTCTGGCTCGCCCAGTTACGCGGTGCCCGGCTACTTCGCCGCCGATGGCAACGCGGGAAACACGTCTGCCTCGGCGGGCAACAAGTGGCGCGCACATCTGGCACCGGATAAGACGGGTCGCTGGAACTACGAAGTGTCGTTCGTACGCGGGCCAGGCGTGGCCGTGGATTCCAAGGCGAAGGGCGAGGTAGTGGCGGGCGTGGATGGAAAGAAAGGTACATTCACCGTCGGTGCCAGCGACAAGCGGGGCCGCGACTTTCGGGCGAAGGGGCGGCTGCAGTACGTCGGCGAGAACTACCTGCGGTTCGCGGGCACGGGTGAGTATTTCCTGAAAGCGGGCACGGATTCGCCGGAGACGTTACTTGCTTACGAGGAATTCGACGGGACTACGACGCGCAAGGTGCCGCTGAAGAAGTATGCACCGCATGCCGGCGACTGGAGGGCAGGCGATCCGGCATGGCGCGACGGCAAGGGAAAGGGCCTCATCGGGGCCTTGAATTATCTGGCGTCGAAGGGAATCAACTCAATGTCGTTTCTGACCTACGCCGGCGGGGGCGATGGAGACAATGTCTGGCCCTATGTCCAGCCCGGCGATAAGCTGCGGATGGATTGCTCGAAGTTGGACCAGTGGCAGATTGTGTTCGATCATGCGCAGAGCAAGGGGCTCTACCTGCACTTTAAGCTCCAGGAGCAGGAGAACGACGATAACCGTATTGGCAACGGGCAGCAGGAAGGCAACGTTCCGGCAGCGATGGATGGCGGGGCGCTGGGGGTGGAACGCAAGTTGTATCTGCGCGAGTTGATTGCCCGGTTTGGATATGAGCTGGCGCTCAATTGGAACCTGGGCGAGGAGAATACACAGTCGGCTGCCGAACAGCGCGACATGTCGAGTTATATCAAGGACACCGATCCTTATGATCACCACATTGTCGTGCACACGTTTCCGAATTGGCAGGACAAGGTGTATCCGGAGTTGGTGGGCGAGAAATCGGTGTTGACGGGTGCGTCGCTGCAGATGATGTGGGACGCCGTGCACCAGCGGACGCTGCAGTGGGCGCGGGCGTCGGAGAAGACTGGGCGGCGATGGGTAGTTGCTAACGATGAGCAGGGGTCGGCAAGCCACGGCGTTCCGCCCGATCCAGGCTACAAGGGCTACGACGGGAAGGATCGTACCGGCAAGGTGATACACACTCTGCACGATATTCGGAAGCGGACGCTGTGGGGCAATCTGATGGCGGGCGGCGCCGGCGTCGAGTATTACTTCGGCTACTTGCTTCCGGAAAACGACCTCGTGATGGAGGACTTCCGCAGCCGCGATAAGAGTTGGGATTACGCCCGCATCGCGCTCGAGTTCTTCATGGCGAATAAAGTGCCGTTCTGGCAGATGCGCGGCGCCGATGAATTGATCGGCAATGCCGAGGGTTCGAACGCGAAGTTTGCCTTCGTGAAGCCGGGCGAGTTGTATGTCGTGTACCTGCCCGATGGCGGAACGACGGATCTCGACCTCAAAGGCGCCACTGGCAATTTTCGGGTCGATTGGTATAATCCACGCGCGGGCGGCGCGCTGAGCAGAGGCAGCGTGACGGCGATCAAAGGCGGTGCAGCGGCGTCACTTGGCCAGCCGCCGAGCGAGGCGAGCGAGGACTGGGTGGCACTGGTGAGGAAAAGGTAGAACGCTGTCCGCTATAGCGTTTTCAGAAACGCAATGAGGGCCTGTTTATCTTCCGATGAAAGGTCCAGACCGAACTCGTGACCGGGAACCGCGCGTTGTTTGATGCCGGGCCCCTTCCAGCCGCTAGGGATGTAGTCATCGCGCAAGCGCTTGCGGTCAAACCAATCTTCGAGCGAAGCGACCGAGCCCGAATGTTCGAGAAGCCGGCGGTGCCAAAGACCGACTAGCGAAGGCACTTTGTAATAACCTGTAGCCTTGCGTGTGCGCAGGGCAAGGCCAGGATCGGTGCCGACCCTCATTCCACGCATGATTTCCAAGCGAGCGGATGCATTTTCCGGCGGCGTATATCCATCTACGGGAATGAGCATGCCATTGGTGTAGCCAGGCGGTGTGTGGCAAGCATTGCAGCCGGTGCGGGTGAATACGGCTTGCCCGCGCCGGGCGCGCTCATCGGGTTTATGCGGATTCTCCGGCTCCTGCAAGCCGTAGGTGATGAACATGCCGAGGGCGTAGAGGGCGTCATCGCTGAGACGGATTCTAAGCTTCCGCTGGTACTCGGTGAAGAACTTGTGTTCGCCGACGGAGCCATCGTCGGCCAACAGGACGAGAACCGCATAGCGCGCAATATCTTCAGGACCGCGATTACGATGAGTTCCGGTGTGATCGAGATAGCGGCTGCGTTGGACACCGATGAGGCTTGGGATTTTGGTTGTGAAGTACGGGCTCCCGTTGAAGCGGGCGAACGTCTCCGGTAGATCGGCGTCCGCCAATGCCTGGACCTGCTCAGGAGACATCGCCTTTATGCGGCTATGGATGTCGTCCTTGATCCAGGGGACTCCAAAGGCGGCATAGGCGCCCTCGGCTGGGGAGTCAGGTGCGTCACCCGGCACTTTGGGAATGGAGAACACGTTGAACATGAATGCGGCTGACGGGGCAAATACGGCGCATTCTCCACGCGGGCATTGGGATGGACCAACTGGAAGATTCCCTTGTCCGCCCAAGATGACGGGGCCATCCGGTACAACGCGGGAATGGCATGCGGAGCACTCGCGGACGCTCAATTTGAGCTCGCCGCCGTTTCCAACGACCCAGCGGAAGTCGAAGAGTTGTCCATCGCGGGTCATGCGGGGAGGATACTTTTTCAGTGCCTCACGGCTTCGCACGTAGTCGACCATACGGAAATCCGACGTGCGAATCTGCAGTACGTCCAATTCATCGAAAACGCGCCGGCCCGTTTCGATCCAACCTTGGCGGGTCCGTGCTTTGCCGAGTTCGAGCATCGGCTCTACGCCACGCTTGCGCAATGAGTCGAGGTATCCGCGCGGTTCATGATGCGGGTGATAGACGGGATAGGTGCGGACATTGTCGATTGGGGCGGCGTAGAACTCGGCTTCGGAGTGATGATTCGGCCGTGCATTGATCCCCGCGAGGGGGGTAGCCCAGTCGCGAAGTTTCTCGTCGGTCCAGATTTTCGGGGCGCGAGTGAGTGCGCGGTCCGCGGAGACAGGTGCACCATTTTGTGCAGCGAGGGGAACCACCAAAATGGTTAAGCAAATCCGCCAACCGGCGAGTTTGCGCATGCTTCCTCCCTGGAGTCGCGGAGGAAAGTATACACGACGTGGAGGGGAAGTTGTGGGTCAACCGCCCATGTTCGCCGTTGTCGGCCTAGAGCCGTGACTTCTTTGGTTGCGGGGGTAGGATTTGAACCTACGACCTTTGGGTTATGAGCCCAACGAGCTACCAGGCTGCTCCACCCCGCATCAACATGGTAGCAACCCACTTCCAGCGTGGTCAACCAAACCAGCCACTTTGTCCCCGTTCAGCTACCATGCCCTTTCCGCGAAATGGGATGAGAGAGCCAACCGGCGTCCCGCACTAGATGGACGGCGAATGCCCAGTCATGAAGAACGACAAGCTACCCTCCTCACGTACGGGTGAACGCGCGGCGCCTTCCGCACCCACCTATGGACTCAAGCCCCCCCTGAGCGCCGAACTCAAACTGCAAGCCCTCCACAATGTCGTAGCCGCCATCGGCAAGAGCTTCGGCATCGGCACCGTCGTGCGGCTGGGCGATCGCGAGTCCATCATGGCCATGGACGTCATTCCCACCGGTGCGCTGTCCGTCGACCGGGCTCTGGGCATCGGCGGCTTCCCACGCGGGCGCATCACGGAGATTTTCGGTCCGGAGTCCTCCGGCAAGACAACGCTTGCCTTGCATGCGGCTGCTGAGGCGCAGCGGCAGGGCGGGAACGCGGCATTCATCGATGTCGAACATGCGCTCGACGCCAAATACGCCAAGAACCTCGGCGTGGATACCGATAATCTTCTGGTTTCTCAACCGGACTATGCCGAACAGGCGCTGGAAGTCGCGAGCAGCCTGATCAGCTCGCACGCAATCGATCTGCTCATCCTCGACTCCGTCGCCGCCCTGGTCCCCAAGGCCGAATTGGAGGGCGAGATGGGCGATCAGTTCGTCGGCGCGCATGCCCGCCTCATGTCACAAGCAATGCGCAAACTTACCGGCATCGCCGCCAAGACCAATACGTGCCTGATCTTCATCAATCAGATTCGCGAGAAGATAGGCGTGATGTTCGGCAGCCCGGAAACAACCACAGGCGGCCGCGCGCTTAAGTTCTACTCGAGCATCCGCTGTGATATTCGCCGCTTGGCCGCAATCAAAGAGGGGGAAGCGGTAATTGGCAACCGGACGCGCGTCAAAGTGGTCAAAAACAAGTGCGCGCCGCCGTTCCGCGAGTGCGAATTCGATGTCCTGTATGGCCACGGAATCTCGCTTGAGGGCGATCTCATCGATCTGGGCGCCGAAAACGGCGTGCTGGAGAAGGCCGGCTCGTGGTTCAGCTACGGTGGGCAGCGCATCGGGCAAGGCCGCGACAATGTCCGCCAGTTCCTCCGTGAAAACCAGGACATCCGGCTCCGCCTGACGGAGGAGCTGCGCGAAAAACTCGGCTTCACCGCCATGGACGAGGCCATGCGCACGCGCGGCGAAGAATGGAAGGCTGCTTCCGGCCTCTAGGGCCGCCGCAACGCTATACTAGAGGGTCTCCCCCAAACGAGTTCCCGGAGGTCCTCCCGTATGGATGAAAAGGAAAAATCGCGCGCCCTAGCCGCCGCGCTTGGCACCATCGAAAAGCAGTTCGGAAAGGGTTCGATCCTCCGCTTGGGATCCCGCGAAGCGGTTCTCCCGATTGAAGCGATCTCCACCGGCTCCATCTCCGTCGATTACGCTCTCGGCATCGGCGGCTTCCCACGCGGTCGAATCAGCGAGATTTACGGGCCGGAATCATCGGGCAAAACCACTGTCGCGCTGCAGGCCGTCGCCGAGGCACAGAAGCGTGGCGGCGTGGCCGCCTTCATCGACGTCGAACACGCGCTCGATCCTGTCTATGCGGCCAAGCTCGGCGTGGACATCGATAACCTTCTCGTTTCACAGCCGGACTACGCCGAACAGGCGCTGGAAATCACCAGTGCACTCGTCAGCTCGAACTCGGTCGATATTCTGATTGTTGACTCCGTCGCCGCTCTCGTGCCCAAGGCCGAACTCGACGGCGAAATGGGCGACAGCTTCATGGGTGTGCAGGCCCGGCTTATGTCGCAGGCCATGCGCAAGCTCACCGGCATCGTTTCGAAATCGAAGGGCTGCCTGATCTTCATCAACCAGATTCGCGAGAAGATCGGCGTCATGTTCGGTAGTCCGGAAACCACCACCGGCGGCCGGGCACTGAAGTTCTACTCAAGCGTCCGCCTCGATATCCGCCGTATCGCCGCCATCAAAGAAGGCGAGCAGGTCATCGGAAACCGCACCAAAATCAAGGTCGTCAAGAACAAGTGCGCGCCGCCCTTCCGAGAGGCTGAGTTCGATATCCTCTACGGGCAGGGCATTTCGCGCGAAGGCGACTTGCTTGATCTTGCCACCGCGCAGAACATCGTCGAAAAGTCTGGTTCCTGGTATAGCTATGGCGGCGAACGCATCGGCCAGGGCCGCGAGAATTCGCGCCAGTTTCTCAAGGACAACCCCGACATCCTGGCCAAGTTGGACGCGGAAGTGCGCGCCAGAATCGGATTGGCGGGGACTGTCGAGGCGCTGCCCGTGGCCGAGACCAATGGCGCCAAGCCCGCTGTCGCGGCGAAGAAGTAGGCGGTCCTAGCGGTCTTCCGCTTGAACTCATACCGCTCGAAATTGAAGTCGTAGTCATTGCGCTCCGGCGCAAACGGGGCGTTCTCTTTGGGGATCCATTGCGCGTGTTCCCGCTTCACACTGGCTAGCGTGGCATCACCGGCGAGGTTGCGCCATTCGTTGGGATCGGCCACGCGATCGTACAACTCTTCCGAGGTATCCGCATAGCGAATGTACCGCCAGCGTGCGGAAATCACAGCGTGATTGTTACGCATGAGGGTGGTCACCACAGGGTTTCGTCCAGCCTTCGCGTCCCGCAGCAGCGGCGCGAGCGAGACGCCATCCAAGTCTGTTCGTTTGGGTAATCCACAGAGATCGATGAGCGTCGGGTAGAGATCAAGAAGCGCTACCGGGGTGGTTCGTGCCATGCCCGCGCTCGCAACCCCCGGCCCGGCGAAGATGAGCGGAATGTGTGTGGATCGCTGCCAGAGAGTTGTTTTGTGCCAATGCCGCTTCTCGCCCAGGTGCCAACCGTTATCGCTCCAGAACACGATCACGGTGTTTTTTGCGTAGGGGCTGGCCTCCAGCGCATCCAGAAGA
>DASRHX010000862.1:0-5247 GCA_035650295.1 Bryobacteraceae bacterium
GCCGGCGCTCGATGATCGAAACATCCCATAGCGTGCGAAACATCAATTCATCGCGCAGGCCGCGCGCTGCAGCCTCACGAAACAATGCGAGCGCTTCATCCACACGCGAGCTCTGGTGCAGCCAGCGCCCCATTGACACCATCTCTTCCGGGTGATCGATCGACATGCTTGTTGGTGCATGGAATCGCTGTGGGACTACTGCCGCTACGCAGGCCAATGTCACAACGTCGAGCGCGTTGTGCTCGAATACCTGAGCCAGCCAGGCAGCGCTCTGACCGCGAAGAAAATCGAAGTACGCCGTGGGAATCTGCTCCCCGGGGATGTCGCCGTGGCGTTCAAAGCCGATGATCTCGCGCTCCAACTGCTGCAGTTTGCAGTTGTCCAGTCGAAGGCGCCATAAGCGCCGCGCGCCGTACAAAAGATCCACGTGATCCAGCGAGGCGAACGGCGGCTTAGCGCGATTCATGCGGTAGCGCGTTTCCAGCAATGGGACGTCGAAGGCCCGTCCGTTATAAGTAACGAGCGTGCTGGCGCTCGCCAGTTCGTCGCTCAACGCTTCAAGCACGCTCGGCTCCTCGCCGAAATCGCGCAAAAAGAATTGGCGCAGGCGGAAGCCATCCTTTGTGATGCGTCCGACTCCAATCAGGAATGCACAGGTGCCGGAGCCACCCGCCAGGCCGGTGGTTTCGGTGTCCAGGAAAGCCCATTGGTCTGGCGGCGATGGTTTCGCCTCGCCTTCACTGACGGCATGAAAGTGATCAGCCGGTAGTTCAATGAGGCCGCCGATGTCGACGCGGCCATGATGCGAGCGCGAATCCCACACTCGCTCGCACTCCAGGTGGACGCCCTTTGCCGTAGCAACCTCGTGGCCGCGCGTGAGCTCGGTCAACATTGCGGCCGATTCGGCACGCTGAGCCCTCGCCTGCTCTTGCCGTTGCGCCGCTTCCGCTTCGACGCGCTCGACGGCTTGGGCCATTCTGAGGCGAAGCTCGGCCAATTGCTCCTGAAGATCCATTACTACCCACCCTGGGATTCCAGCTCCGCCGTCAAATCCTCCCAACGAGCCATTAATCGCTCGGCTTCGGCCCTGCGCGCTTGCACCTCCTGGGCCGTGCGTTGCGACTGCTCCACACTGACGAAGACCGCGAGTTGCTGCTCGCCTTCCGCGATCACTGTTTCCAGGCGCGCCAGATCCTGCTCGATGCCGCTGAGTTCTTCCCTCATCTTTGCGAGCCGGATGGGATTCACCTTCTTCGCGGGCTCGGCGGGCTTGCTCGATGCCTGGTCCGCTTCGGCGGCGGCTGTTTCCGTAACGAATTCATTGAGATGAACACCCACGATGCCTGGAGGCATTTGGCCGCCTCCGTTAATACGCCACAAATAATCTTCGTAGTTGCCTGGGTAGACGCGAATCTCGTGATCGGCAACTTCAAAGACTCTCGTGGCCAGCTTATCCATGAAATAGCGGTCGTGCGAGACGAACACGACTGTGCCGCTGTACTCCTGGAGAGCCCCGAGTAGAACATCCTTCGCGCGCATGTCGAGATGGTTCGTGGGTTCGTCGAGGAGCAGAAAATTGACCGGCTCCAGCAGCACGCGGGCCAGCGCATAGCGGTTGCGTTCCCCGCCGCTCAAGACTCCAATTTTCTTGTTCACGTCGTCGGCGCCGAACAGGAAGGAGCCGAGCAACGATCGCAACTCAGTGACGGTTGCCTTGTTCCCGACCGAGCTCAGGTCGTCCAGGAGGCGGGCATCGTTATCCAATTCCTTGTATTGATCCTGCGCGAAGTAAGCCACTGAGACGTTATGCCCAAGCTTGTAGTTCCCGGCGGTTAGCGGTTCGGTTCCGGCAAGCAGCTTGATCAGCGTCGATTTTCCCGCGCCATTTTTTCCCACGAGCGCGATGCGCTCGCCGCGCTCGATGGTGAAGTTGATCTTGTCGATCACCAGCTTCTCGCCGTAGGACTTCCGCACATCGCGGAACTCGGCCACGATACGGCCGCTCTGTTTCGGCTGCGGGAAACGGAAGTGGATCGTTTCCTCCTCCGGCGGAGGGGCTTCGACCTTTTCCATCCGCTCGATTTCCTTGATGCGGCTCTGTACCTGTTTGGCTTTGGTGGCTTGGTAGCGGAAGCGATCGATGAAGACCTGGATCTGCCGGATCTTGTCCTGCTGATTGTTGTAAGCGGCCTCCTGCTGCGCCCTCCGCTCCTCTTTTTGCTTCAGATACTTCTCGTAGTTGCCTGGGTAGAACCAGACCCGCTTATTCCAGACCTCAATAATTTTCTTAACAGTGACGTCGAGGAAGTAGCGGTCGTGCGAGATGAGCACGAATGCATTGGGGTAGGATTCCAGATAGCTTTCCAACCAGTTTCGCGCTTCGATATCCAGGTGATTCGTCGGCTCATCCAGAAGCAATAAATTGGGGGCTTCCAACAGAAGCTTGGCGAGCGCAATGCGCATCTGCCAGCCGCCGGAGAATTCATCGGTGAGACGGTCCCAATCGTCGCGCGGGAAGCCGAGGCCGTCGAGGACGATCCCCACCTTCGATTCCAGCGAGTAGCCGTCCTTGGCCAGGAAGACGCTCTGGACGTGATGGAAGCGATCGGCAACGGCAGCATACTCGGGCGACGCAACATCTAGTTCGCTCATCTTGTGCGTGAGATCTTCCATCTCGCGCTCTTTCGCTTTCAGGTCCGCGAACACACTCAAGCATTCGGCGAATACAGTACGGCCGCGCAGGCTCAAGCCCTCTTGCGGCAAGTAGCCGATGGTCGCGTCTTTCTGGCGCGTGATGGAGCCTTCTTCAAGGCCATCCATTCCGCCCAGAATCTTTAACAGCGTTGACTTGCCCGTACCATTGCCACCCACGATGCCGACACGATCCTGCGGCGTAATGAGCCAGTTCAGCTCTTCGAACAATATTTTGGGGCCGAAGTGTTTGGCCCCACCCGTAATTTGAATCATTGTCCAGACGCTATCGCCGGCTGTGCGGCGACACCCCAACGGCGAACCACGCGGCCTCCGCGATTCTCAGTCAGTTTGCCGTCCTCCACCATGAGAACTCCATTCACCAGAACATAATCGAACCCTTCCGTATACTGGTGGGGCTGCTGAAATGTCGCTTTATCCTGCACGCGCGCTGGATCGAAGAGCAGCAGGTCCGCCACGAAGCCTTCGCGGATTTCACCCCGGTCTCGGAAGTTGAAAGTGCGCGCCGGCAGGGAGGTCATGCGGCGAATACCGTCTTCGAGCGTTAACACGCCTCGCTTTCGCACGAACTCCGCAAGCACGCGCGCATTAGTGCCATAGCTGCGCGGATGCGGCATGCCTTCCCCGAACACGCGGATGCCGCCATCGCTCGCGATTGCCGTATTGGGATACTTCATGATCCGTTCCACGTCTTCATTGCCCATCGAGTGATAAACCATCTGCGCGCCGCCCTTTACCATGAGGTCGAGAATGGTCTCGGCTTCGTTCTCGATCGTCTTCTCGCGGCCCATAAGTATGTTTACTTCGCTGATGTTCTTGCCTTCATACGTCTGCTCGGGACGAAATCGGGCCACGATGGCATAGGAATAGTCGGCGTGGCCGAGGTTTTTCAGACGCTCCAACATCTCGGCCTTCACGCGCGCACGCGTGTCCGAACTGCTCAGCCGCTCTTTCACCGCTTGCTCCCCATCGGCCAAGGCCCAACTAGGCAATGTGATGCCGAGGCCTGTGGAAGAGTGATCATACGGATACTGATCGACCACCACATCAACTCCCTCGCGGCGATACTGCTCCACGAGCTCGAGCGACTTCGTACTCATACCCCACAGCCGGGGCGTATCGATCTTGAAGTGAGACAACTGTGCTGGAACACCGGCAGCCTTGGCGACCTCGGCCGCTTCGCGAATCGCTTCCAACACCTTCTCGCCTTCGTCACGCATATGGCTGGCATAGACACCGCCGAAATGGCCCGCCGCCACGCCCAACGCGACGACTTCCGTAGTGTTTGAATAAGTGCCGGGAATGTAGATAAGACCCGTCGAGAAGCCTACGGCGCCTTCCCGCATTGCCGTAGCCACCAGTTCTTCCATCTGCTTCAGTTCTTCGGCGGTGGCTTGACGATTCGCCGTTCCCATCACCTCGCGCCGCACGGAATTGTGGCCGATCAGTGTCGCAACATTGAGACCCAATCCTGCCTTTTCCAGCGCCATGAACCAGTCGGCTACCTTCACCGCGCTTCCTCCGCAGTTGCCAGTGACAACCGTGGTAACCCCGTCCATCAAGTAGTTATCTCCGCGCGGTACTTGCTCCACCGCGCCTTCGATATGCGTGTGAACGTCAATGAATCCCGGCGCGAGGACGCGGTCTCTGGCGGCAATGGTCCGATCCGCGGTCTTACCGCTCAAATTGCCGATCGCGGCGATGCGGCCAGCCTTGATGCCCACATCTGCCCGAAACCACGGGTTGCCTGTCCCGTCGACGACGCGCGCTCGTGTGACGAGCACGTCGAAATCCGCGGCGGGCAGGAGAGACACAACGGCTACTGCTAGAAAAAGAAACCGCAACATGGAAAAACCCTCCCGCGACTTCAATTACCCACGAAAAAGCTGAAAGCGTCCGCGATGTAGCCCTTCATCTCGGAACGGGGAACGATCGCATCCAGGAAACCATGCTTGAGAAGAAACTCGCTCTTTTGGAATCCATCGGGCAACTTTTGCCGGATCGTCTGTTCGATCACGCGCGGGCCGGCGAATCCGATCAACGCGCCGGGTTCGGCGATGTTCAGGTCGCCAAGCATGGCGAAACTTGCCGTCACGCCGCCGGTGGTGGGGTCGGTGAGGACGCTGATGAACGGAATGCGTGCTTCGTCCAATAGCATCAGGGCCGCGGAAATCTTGGCAAGTTGCATGAGGCTCACCGCGCCTTCCTGCATTCGCGCTCCGCCGGAGGCGGATACGATCACCAGGGGCGCCCGGCTTTCCATGGACCGCTCGATGGCGCGCGTGATTTTTTCACCTACCACGGTGCCCATGCTGCCGCCGATGAACTTGAGCTCCATGGAGCAAATCTCCACCGCGCGCCCTAGCAATTTGCCCCGGCCGGAAATAACGGCGTCCATCATGCCCGTAGCCTCTTGCATCGACTTCAGGCGGTCTCGGTAGGAACGTGAATCCACGAACGATAACGGATCCGTTGTGACGAAGGCGGAGTCGAGTTCCTCAAAAGTCCCCTCGTCGATCAGCAATCGCACCCGCT